>CAZPET010000017.1:0-14902 GCA_964585625.1 uncultured Syntrophomonadaceae bacterium | reverse complement strand
GAGCAGCTGAATCGTAATCAGCATGTTGGGGGTTCGAGTCCTCTTGCCGGCTCCACCATGAGGGGGCGGCGGCCTGTAAAGGCCGGCCGCCCTTTTTAAAATCCGCTCATCCCAAGATGATAAATAGAATCTTATGCAACGTGAGTAGTTCCATGTCCATAGCCTCCTTTCTACGCTCAGATTACCACTTGTAAATTATATTAAAAACCCCTTAATTTAACTGCTCAAGAATCTTTGTAAAATCTGTTCTCCATTGCAAGAATAATTATGTCGAAATTGTTCAAAATAAGGGATAAATCTACTTAAGAGAGGATGGCGGCAGATGGCTGACATTTTAGTAACCCTGGCGGAGACGCGGGAGAACCTTTTACGGGAATACATCATCGCCAAAGGTGCCGAGAGGGCGACAGTGCTCGCTAAAATTCTCGAGATCGAGGCGGAGATCGAATTGGAAAAAGAGAGGCGGCAACTGACGCAGCCGCTGGTCTAAAGATTGGTCAAGCGTTCAGCTCTACGGCGGGTCTCCCCCGCCGTTTTTCATGACCGGAACTCCATTGGACGTCCTGGTCGGGTTTGCCGCAAAAGAGAATTTATAGTATGATAAATCGGACAGATCATGCTACAAACGGGAGGCTTGTCGTGCAGGTAGATCTGGCGCAATTGCGGCAGCGCTTTGAAGCTGCCGGTTATATCGTTGATCAGAACGCCGTTCTCACTGTTTTCCTGGCCCTGAAGCTGCAGAAACCGCTGCTCATCGAGGGCGCTCCGGGCGTGGGGAAAACCGAGATGGGGAAAGTGCTGGCGGAGGTTCTGGAGACGGAGCTGATCCGCCTGCAATGTTACGAAGGGCTCGATGAGACCAAGGCGCTCTACGAGTGGAATTATCAGCGGCAGCTGCTGCGGATCCAGATTGAACGCGGTCTCGAGGGGGCGCAAATTGAAGAAGAAGATCTTTTTTCTCTCTCCTACCTGCTTGAAAGACCCCTGCTAAAGGCAATCCGCTCCCCGTACAGGGTGGTCCTGCTGATCGACGAAGTCGACAAATGCGATCCCGAATTCGAAGCTTTTTTGTTTGAGGTCCTCTCCGATTTCCAGGTTTCAATTCCCGAGCTGGGCACTCTGAAGGCGGAAAACATCCCCGTTGTGGTCCTGACCAGCAACAGCGAGCGGGAGCTTTCCGACGGCCTGAAACGGCGCTGTCTTTATCTCTACTTTGATTTTCCCGATGTGGCCAGGGAGACGCAGATCATCCGGACCAGGGTCCCGCAGGTGGGGGAGCGCTTCGCTGCGGAGATTGCCCGGGTGATCGCCCATCTCCGCCGCCAGGAAGAGCTGCGGAAAAAACCTTCCATCGCTGAAACGCTTGACTGGGCGCGGGCCCTGGTGGCTTTGGGAAAAAAGAGGCTCGATGGAGCCCTGGTAGCCGACACTCTCAACCTGCTGTTGAAGAACCGCCAGGACCAGCTGCTCTTCCACCGGAAAATCGGCCAGGGAGGCATCGATCAGTTATTGCGAAATCCCGGCAACGGGGGGGAAGAGCGCTCATGCCCTTGACCGTTCCGCCGGACTGCTCCTTTGAAGAGAACATGGCCATTTTTGCCGCGCTGCTGCGGGCTGAAGGGCTTCCCCTGGGGACGGCGGAGCTGCTGGACGCCCTGCAGGCGCTTGAACATATTGATATTGCCGGGCGCGCCGCCTTCAAAGCCGCTCTCCGGGCCACCCTGGTGAAGAGCAGCCGCGACCTGGGGGTTTTCGAAGAGGCCTTTGAACGCTATTTTGTTCCGCCGGAAACCCGGAGCCGGCAGCGCCGGGAGGCGGAGCGGCAGCGGGAGCAGCAGAAGATCAGGCTGGAAAGCGCCGCCGGGGAATTATCCTTCAAAGGCGAGCCTCTGCGCCTCTCCACCGGGGAGATGCTGCTCTATACCTCTTTGCCGGAGAAGCAGCGGCGCAGCCTGCGCCGTTTTGTGCAGGAGACCGAGGCGGCCGAGAAAGAAAGACGCCCGCTGCGGCCCCTTCTCGAAACGGTGGTCAAGGGGCAGCTGCGCTACTGGCACAGCCGGATGGATCAGGCTTCTCCGGGAGGCGGCTCCGGCGGGGCGGGCGGCGGCTCCGGGGCTGTTGGAGATGCGGATAAGCGGCTGCGCGAGTCCGATATGCAGGTGCTTGACCGTGCGGATCTGCCGGCGGCGAAGGTGCTTATAAACCGGCTTTCCCAGCAGCTGGCCCGCCGGCTGCTGCAGCGCCGCCAGAGAAGCGCGCCCCGCGGAGCGCTCGATTTCCGCCGCACGGTCCGGGCGAACATGCGCCACGGCGGACGGCCCTTCCTGCTGAAATATAAGCGGAAGCGCCGCTCGAAGCTGCAGCTGCTTTTTATCGGCGATCTTTCCGCTTCGATGAAGCGCTACAGCAGTTTTGTGCTGCAGTTTATCTACGGCCTGCAGGCGGCGGTCTCCAACCTGGAGCTCTTCTCTTTTGCCGACACCCTTGAATATCTCACCCCCGCTCTTAAACAGCAGGCCGGGTTGGATCAGCTCCTCGAGCGCGTGGTTCTGCACGGTGAATCCTGGGGCGGCGGCACCAATATCGGCGCCGCCCTGGCGGAGCTGAACAGGAACTACCGCGAGCTTCTCACGCCGCGGACGGTGGTCATCGTGGTCAGCGATACGCGGACGATCAACCTGAACGCGGCGCTGCCGGAGCTGCGGAGATTGAAAGAGCGGGTCCGGCGGGTAATCTGGCTGAACCCGCTGCCGCCGGAGCAGTGGTCACGCCACCGTTCGGTGACCGCATTCGGCGAACTGGTGGAGATGTGGCCCTGCAATACGATCGCCCGGCTGGAAGAGGCGATCGCGGGGCGGCTGTTTGACGCCACGCTATTTCTTGATCGGGAGGCAGGTATCAGATGACTGTACGCATTGCTGTTGCAGGTAAAGGGGGCACCGGGAAAACCACCCTGGCTGCCCTTTTGATCCGCTATTTGCAGGAGAAACATCCGGATAAGGCTGTACTCGCCGTTGATGCCGATGCCAATGCCAATCTCAACGAGGCTCTCGGTTTGACGGTTGAAGAGACTATCGCCATGATCCTGGAAGCAACCAAGGAGCCGGGCGGTGTCCCCACAGGAATGACCAAGGATATATTTGTCGAATACAGTCTCAACAAGGCCCTTGTCGAGACGACACACTTCGACCTGCTGGTGATGGGCAATCCGCAGGGCCCCGGCTGCTACTGCTATCCCAACGATCTGCTGCGCCGTTTCCTGGAGAGGTTGAGCGCGAACTACGATTATCTGCTCATGGATAACGAAGCGGGGCTGGAGCATCTCAGCCGGCGGATACTGCCCCAGGCCGACCTGCTGCTGATTACCAGCGATGCCACGGCCAGGGGAGTGCGCTCTGCCGGCAGGATCCGCGAAATTGTCGCCAATGTCCGCCTCGAGGTGGGCCGGATGGGCCTGGTGATCTCGCGCAGCCGGGCCGGCGAGGTGGGGCAGCTATCTGAAGAGATCGCCCGCACCGGCCTCCAGCTCTGGGGGGAGATCCCCTTCGATCCCGCGATTGTGGATTATGATCTTGCCGGGAGAGCGCTTCTGGAGCTCTCTTCTGAGACTGCGGCGGTAAAAGCCGCCACACAGCTGTTTGATGCACTGGAGCTGTAAATCTTTGCATAGGAGGTCTGGCGGTGCTCTTTGAAGATCGCCGGCATGCCGGGGAGCTTCTCGCCAATAAATTATCCACTTACAGGGGGCGCTCGCCGCTGATTTTGGCGGTGCCCCGCGGCGGCGTCGCCGTGGCCATGCCTCTCTGGCGGAGCCTCGGCGGCGAGTTTGATCTGATCATCACCCGGAAGATTGGCGCACCCGGCCAGCCGGAGCTGGCTGTGGGCGCAGTTACCGGGGACGGCTATGTGCTGCTCAATGAAGCTCTGGCGGCACAGCTGCAGCTGCCCGAAGGATACGTGGAGCGCATCTCCGCGGAAGAGCAGGCCGAAATCAAGCGCCGCCTGCAGCTTTACCGGGGCCGGCGCCCGCTGCCGGAGATTGAAGGCAGGCTGGTTATTATTGTGGATGACGGGGTGGCCACCGGTTTCACCCTGCGCGCCGCCTTGCAGGGAATCAAGCAGAAGCGCCCGCAGAAACTGGTCCTGGCGGTTCCGGTAGGCCCGCCGGAGACCCTGGCCCGCCTGGGCCGGAAAGTTGACGAAATATGTTACCTCGAGGCGCCGCCATATTTCGCCGCGGTAGGACAGTTTTACCGTGATTTCAGGCAGGTAAACGACAGCGAAGTCACGGCCGCCCTCAAGGAAGCCTGGAGCGTCACCTGAAATCTTGCTTCTATTCTCTTGCCTCCTGCTTCTTGAAAGGAGCGATTGCATGTCACCTTCAGAATTAGATATCAAAAAGATCCTTTCGGTGTTACCGCACCGCTACCCGTTCCTGCTCGTCGACCGGGTTACCGAACTGGTGCCTGGTAAAAGTGCGGCCGGATTTAAAAATGTCACCATCAACGAGCCGTTTTTCCAGGGGCATTTTCCGGGTGAACCGGTCATGCCCGGCGTGCTCATTATCGAGGCCCTGGCCCAGGTCGGAGCGGTGGCGCTGCTCAGCGCGGAAGAATCGCCGGGGAAGCTGGCCCTATTTGCCGGGATCAACCGCTTTCGCTTCAAGCGCCCCGTCCGCCCCGGCGATCGCCTGGAGCTGGCGGCTGCCTTGACCGGGCGGCGGGGCGGGATCGGCAAAGCGGAAGCCGAGGCTAGGGTCGACGGCCAGGTTGCCGCTGCGGGCGAACTCATGTTTGCCCTCGTTGACCGGGATGGAACGGGCAGCTTTTAATTGACTTTTTTCCCGAAAAGGTGTATTTTTAATGTGCCGGCGCCGAAAAAAGCCGGGCTCTTATCAAGAGTGGAGGAGGGACGGCCCCGATGAATCCCGGCAACCGGATTACCTGAAAAGATCACGGTGCCAACTGCCGCAGGAGAGAAAAGTTTCTCCTGGAAGATGAGAAGTGGCCGGAAACCTCTTCTTCGAAGAGGTTTTTTATTTTAATCAAGGAGGCAGATTTGAATGAATCACAACTGCAGTTTATTTACTTCGGAATCGGTTACGGAAGGCCATCCGGACAAGCTGGCTGATCAGATCTCCGACGCGATCCTCGACGCCATTATCGCAGAGGACCCGCTGTCCAGGGTCGCCGCGGAGACCATGGTCACCACCGGCCTGGTTTTTGTCTGCGGGGAGATCACCACGAAATGTTATGTGGATATCCCGCGTATAATCCGGGAGAAGGTCAAGGAGATCGGCTATACCAGGGCCAAGTACGGCTTTGACGGGGATACCTGCGCCGTGGTCACCTCCATTGACGAGCAGTCGCCGGACATTGCCCTCGGGGTGGACCAGGCCCTGGAGATCAAAAAAAAGCTCTCCGGGGATCGCTACGACCTGATCGGGGCCGGGGATCAGGGGATGGTCGTCGGTTACGCCTGCGACGAAACAGAGGAGCTGATGCCGCTGCCCATTTCCCTGGCTCACAGGCTGGCCCAGCGGCTGGCCGCTGTTCGTAAGGACGGCTTGCTTCCCTATCTGCGTCCCGACGGTAAATCCCAGGTCACCGCGGCCTATCAAAACGGGCAGCCGCAGCGCCTGGAGACGGTCGTGATCTCCGCCCAGCACAGCGAAGAGGTTTCCCTGGAGCAGATCGAGAAAGATATTACAGAGCTGGTCATTTTCGAAACAGTCCCCCCGGAGCTGCTCACGGATCAGACCCGGTTCCTGGTCAATCCAACCGGCCGCTTTGTTGTGGGGGGGCCGCAGGGAGACGCCGGCCTGACCGGGCGAAAAATTATCGTTGATACCTACGGCGGCAGCGCGCTGCACGGCGGGGGCGCCTTTTCCGGAAAGGATCCGACCAAGGTTGACCGTTCCGCCGCCTATGCGGCCCGCCATGTAGCCAAGAACGTTGTCGCCGCCGGTTTGGCCCGCAGATGCCAGCTGCAGATAGCCTATGTTATCGGGGTGGCGAAGCCGGTCTCCATAGGCGTGGAGACATTCGGTACCGAAACCGTGCCGGTGCAGCGTATCGAAGAGTTGATCCGGAAGCATTTCGATCTGCGTCCGGCGGCGATCATCGAACAGTTTAACCTGCGCCGCCCGATATACCAGCAGCTGGCCGCTTACGGTCATTTCGGCCGTCCCGAGCTTGATCTCCCGTGGGAGAAGCTTGACCGGGTGAACCTTTTAAAAGAAAACGCCACTTAGTTTACCTGGTGCCAGGCACCGAAACAACTAACTGGTTGATGGAGGAGATTTTCTGGAGGATCTGGAGAGGCTTGAAGGGACCCTGGAGAAAATCAGGTATTACAACGAAGAGAGCTCCTACCTGGTGGGGCGGCTGCGCTGTATCAGCGGCGATGTGGTCACCATTGTGGGCAGTTTTCCGCCGATGCAGGAAGGTGAAAGCCTGCTGGTTTCCGGGAGATGGCAGGTCCACCACCGTTACGGGCGCCAGGTGGCGGTGGAGCACTGGAAGCGGCTGCTTCCCGTTACCGAGGAGGGATTGAAGCGTTATCTCTCTTCAGGGCTGATCAAGGGGATCGGCCCTGTAACAGCCGAAGCGATAGTGAAGCAATTCGGGTTGGCCGCCCTGGAGATAATGGAAAAAGAGCCGGAGCGGCTGCAAGAGGTGCCCGGTATCGGGCCCAAAAAGGCGGCTCTGATCCTCGAGAGTTTCGGACAATACCGCGAAATGCAGAGCGTCCTGGTTTTTCTGCAGGGGCACGGTATTGGGGTGGGGCAAGCGCTGCGGTTATACCGGCATTACGGTTCCCGGGCGATTGACCGGGTCAAGGAAAACCCTTACGCTCTTGCCGAAGAGGTGCTGGGAATCGGTTTTAAAACAGCTGATCGCATTGCCCGCCGGATGGGACTTTCCGCCGCAGCGCCGGCCCGGATCCGCGCGGCGCTTCTCTTCGCCCTCAGCGATGCCGCGGGGAGGGGCGATGTCTATCTGCCGCGGGAGGTAATCGCGGAGCGGGCGGGCGAACTTCTGGCAATTCCTGACGAGACCCTGCCGGACATATCAATCGCCGAACATCTCGATCATCTGGCTAAAGATAGAAAAATATATTGTGAACATACGGATACCGGTGAAATCGTATATGCGGCACCCTACTTTTATGCGGAGGAGGGGGTGGCCCGGCGGTTGAAAAAGCTGGCCGCCGCGCCGCGGCAGTGGGAGCCCCGCCAGAGCAGGGACGCTCTTGCTGCAGCGGCAGGAAAAGAGAGCGGGTTGACCGCGGAGCAGCGCCAGGTTCTGGAGCGGGCGTTAAGCGACGGGGTTCTTGTCGTTACCGGCGGTCCCGGAACCGGCAAGACCACCACCATCAGGGCGCTCCTTTCCCTGTTTCACTCTTTAAATCAGAGGGTGCTGCTGGCCGCTCCCACTGGGCGGGCCGCCAAAAGGGTCAACGAGGCCACCGGCGAGGAGGCCTCCACCATCCACCGCCTTCTCGAGTACAGCTATTGCGAGGGTGAAGGTTTCAGGTTTCTGCGTCACGAGGAGCGCCCCCTGGAGGCCGATGTGCTTATTATAGACGAATCTTCCATGGTTGACCTGATGCTGATGTATCAGCTGCTCAAGGCAATCCCGGAAGGCTGCCGCCTGATCATGGTCGGAGATGCCGATCAGCTCCCCGCAGTGGGAGCGGGAAACGTGCTTAAAGACATTCTCGAATCCGGGGTTATCCCCGCTGTCCGCCTGAACCATATCTTCAGGCAGGCCCGCGAGAGCATGATCACGGTAAACGCGCACCGGATCAACCGGGGGGAGACGCCCCATCTTAATGTCAAGAAAAAGGATTTTTTCTTTATCGACGAGGCCATCCCCGACCTGGTAGCCCAGAAGGTGGTGCGGCTCTGCTGCGAACGGATTCCGAATTACGGACCCTTTGACCCGGTCACGGATGTGCAGGTGATTACGCCGATGCGGCGGACTGCCGCCGGGGTGGAGCGGCTCAATATGCTGCTGCAAAAAGCGCTTAATCCCTTCGACAGGCGAAAAAGTGAAGTGACCGTGCGCGGTATGACTTTCCGCTGCGGCGACAAGGTCATGCAGATCCGGAACAACTATCAGAAAGAGGTCTATAACGGCGATATCGGGCTGATCAGCGAACTCGATCTCGAAGAGGGAGAGCTGACCGTGACCTTTCGCGACGCTGCTCTCAGCCGTCCCGTGGTCTATGATTTCAGCGAGCTCGATGAGCTGACCCTTTCCTATGCCATCTCCGTGCACAAAAGCCAGGGCAGTGAATACCCGGTCATCGTCATGCCGGTGATCACCCAGCATTACCTGCTGCTGCAGCGCAACCTGATCTATACCGGGATTACCCGCGCCCGGAAGCTGGTGGTCCTTGTGGGGACCAGGAAAGCCCTGGCCATCGCCGTGCGCAACAACCGCGCCGAGGAGCGCTACAGCTATCTCGGCAGCCGTTTACGCCGGGAAGGTGAGGATATTGCCGGAAGCAATCCGGCCGGCGAATAACATACGGCCCCCGGTCCGGAATTGGACCGAATCTTTTTGGCGGCTGCTCTTTCCTCCCCGCTGTCTGACCTGTGAAGCGCTGCTTCCGCCGCCGCCGGGGATCCCCCTGTGCCGTTCCTGCCATGATCTATTTGCTCCGGCCGGCTTGATCTGCCCCCGCTGCGGGCAGATCTTCAGGTTCCGGCAGCCCTGTGACTGCCCCGTAGAAACGCTCCCTTTGCGGGGGCTTTTTGCCCTCTCCTGGTACGAAGGAGCCTGGCGGCGCATGCTGCACCGTTTTAAATTTGAGAACAGGCGCGGGCTGGCCCGCCCCCTGGGCCGCTGGCTGGGCCGGCTGATCGCGGAGCAGACCTGCTGGGAGCCGGATCTGGTCGTTCCGGTACCGCTGCACCGGCAGCGACTGGCCGAACGGGGCTACAACCAGGCTTTTCTGCTGGCCCGTTTTACGGCGCAGGCGCTGCATAGCCCGCTGCTGCCCCTGCTGGTAAAACCGAAACCGGCACTGCCCCAGAGCAGCCTCTCTTACCGCCGGCGAAAAGAAAATATCCGCGGCGCCTTTGCCTACAGGGGAGCGCCTCTTCCGGGGAAGAGAGCCCTGCTGGTGGATGATATTTACTCCACCGGGGCGACCATGCAGGAGGCGGCGAAGGTGCTGCATGAACAGGGATTGATCGTTTTTGGCGCTGCTGCCGCATTTACGCCGCGCCTCTCTTGAACGGTCCATATCCGTCCGGAGCGCTGAAGGATTTTTCCACCGCTTGGGGAATAGTATTGATAGTAAAAGGCTGACAAGGAGGATCAGCATGGAGATCAATGTCCGCGGAAAAAACATTGAAGCAACCGGGGCCCTGGTCGATTATGCACAGAAAAAGGTAAGAAAGCTCACCAAGTACCTGGACCGCGCCACAGAGGCCCAGGTGGTCATGAGTGTGATCCGGGAGGAGCATATCGTTGAGGTGACGGTAATCTTGAACGGCCTGATTTTACGCGGCGAAGAATCAACCGGTGATATGTATGCCTCCATTGATATGGTTGTCGACAAGTTGGAGAAGCAGCTGGTCAAGTACAAGACACGGCTGAACAGGTCTTTACGTCAGCAGGGCATCCGCGCGATCAACGAGAAGCTGCTCTCTCCCGAAATGCGGGAAGGGGAGGAAGAAGAGGCCCGGATAGTAAAAACAAAGCGTTTTCCCCTGAAGCCGATGAATCTTGAAGAGGCAATCATGCAGATGAACCTTCTCGGACATGATTTCTTTGTCTTTGCCAATGCCGAAACCGATACCGTGAATGTTCTTTACCGGCGAAAAGACGGCGATTACGGTCTTATCGAACCGGAATACGGCCCATAGAAGCCGGGGTCCTGATAATAAACAGCTCTTGCGCTGCAGAAAGGTCTTTTGTTGATGGGTGAGGGTGTCAGCGTGGTTATCTTTGAGGGAACGGCTGCGGCCAGTCCGGTCGAAGATATGATCAACTCGGTGCGGCAGGCGCTGCTGCATGATAATTTGGAAAAGTTAAGCCGGATCAGCATGGTGGAGAAGGTTTTCCTGATTACCAATAATCCTGCCCTGGCCGGCATGGCCCGGGCCACGGGAGCGGAGATGATCCTGAACCAGCAGCATCCGGACTCCTTTCATTTCGGGCGTGAACTGAAAAGGCTGGTCCTGGAGCGCCAATTGAAAAGGGTATTTTACCTCAGCGGGGCCGGATGCCCCCTGATCACCGTAGCCGAGCTGGAGCAGATCTGTGGAAAGCTGGCCGGACGCCCGAGTTTTCTCTATGCGAACAACATCCAGTCTGCCGACATGGTTGCCTTTACCGTTCCGGAAGGTTTTGCCGCCGCCCCCCTGCCGGCCATGGACAACAGCCTGGCGATGACGTTGCGCGATCAATGCGGCCTGGAGCTGGAGCTGATGCCGCAGACCCTGGGGCTGCTGTTCGATCTGGATACGCCCGCAGACATCCTTGTCCTCGGGGCCGGCCCCTTTGCCGGGCCGCGGGCCAGGGCCGTCCTCGATGAACTTGTTCTCGATTATTCGCGGCTGGAGCGGGCCAAAGAAGTGCTGATGGACAGTTACCGGGATGTGGCGTTGATCGGACGGGTCGGCGCCCCGATCATCGAGCGGTTGAATGCGCTGTTGAAGCTGCGGCTGCGAGTTTTCTCCGAGGAGCGCGGCATGAAGGCGCTGGGCCGCCAGCAGAGCGGCGCCGTGGTCTCCCTGATTGGTTTTCTGATGGAACATTCCGGCGTGGCGCAATTTTTCAGCTACCTGGCGCAGGTGGCAAGCTGCGCCTTTATCGACAGCCGGGTTCTTTTTGCCCACCACAATTATGATTTCACGGACCGGGAGCGCTTTTTGTCGGATCTCGGTCTCTGGGAGCAGATCGAGCATCCCTGGTTGAAAGAATTTACCCGTGCCGCCGTGCAGTGCTCCATCCCGGTGCTCCTCGGCGGCCATTCCCTCGTTTCGGGCAGCCTCTGGGCGCTCACCTGCGAGCTTGATCCGGCGCGGCGGGACAGGCAGCCGGCTGAATGATCTGCTTTGCCGCTCCCTGAGGAGAGCGGGCTTGTTTTTTAGGTCTCCCACATGGTAAAATAAGACTGCGCTAAGGAACCGCGGGGTTCCTTTTTTCAGATCATTGTTCTGCAAGAAAGAGGTGTGGCCTATGGCCGGACTCCTGCATAAGATTTTCGGCGGCTCAAACGAAAAAGAGGTGCGCCGCCTGTGGAAAATAGTGGAGCAGGTCAGCGCCCTGGAAGGGCAGATGGAGGCGCTGGACCGGACCGACTTTCCGGAGATGACCGCCCGGTTGAAAGAGCGGTTGAGCCGGGGTGAGAGCCTGGAAGAGCTTCTTCCGGAAGCGTTTGCCCTGGTCCGGGAGGCGGCGAAACGAACCGTGGGGATGCGCCCCTATGATGTCCAGATCCTCGGCGGTATCGTGCTGCACCAGGGTCGCATTGCCGAGATGAAGACCGGCGAAGGGAAGACGCTGGTGGCGACGATGCCCGCTTACCTGAACAGTTTAAGCGGCAAGGGGACGCATATAGTTACGGTTAACGACTACCTGGCTCGCCGCGACAGCGAATGGATGGGACCGATCTACAAGCTTCTCGGCCTCACGGTAGGGCTGGTCGTGCATGACCTCACCCCACAGGAGCGGCGGCAGGCTTACCGGGCGGATATTGTCTACGCTACCAACAACGAGCTGGGCTTTGATTACCTGCGCGATAACATGGTCTTATACCAGGAGGAACTGGTCCAGAGAGAGCTAAATTATGCCATCGTCGACGAGGTTGACAGCATCCTGATCGACGAGGCCCGGACACCGCTGATCATCAGCAGCCGCCTGGAGACAAGGCAGGAATACAGCCGCTTCCGCGGCGATGTGGAGCAGCTGCTGCGCAAGCAGAACCGCATGGTCGGCGATCTGCTGAACGAGGCCCGGGAGCAGCTGGAACAGGGAAATAGGGATGAAGCTGCGGAAAAAATGCTCCTGGTCCGCCGCGGCGCTCCTAAAAATAAAAATCTGCTCAAGCTGATCAAGGAGCGGGGCATGGAGAGACTGGTTGAGCGGACCAAGCAGATCCTGATGACCGAGAAGCGGCTGAATCAGTTTGACGAGCAACTCTACTTCACCATCGATGAAATCACGCGGGCCGCCTCCATCTCCCAGCAGGGCTACCGGGAGCTGGTCCGGGACAACCCGGGGCTGGCCAAGCTGCTCGGCTTCGAGTCAGCCCCGGAAGACGCAGCACCGGATAGCGCCGGCGAAGAGGAGGAGAGCGGCGCCGGTGAACAGCTGCACTGCATTCACCAGCTGCTGAAAGCATACTCTCTCTACGAAAAAGATGTCGATTACGTGGTTCAGGACGGCAAAGTGGTCATCGTGGACGAGTTTACCGGACGGCTGATGTGGGGGCGGCGCTACTCCGAGGGGCTGCACCAGGCCATCGAGGCCAAGGAGAAGGTCGAGGTGCAGGCCGATACCCGCACCGTGGCCTCGATCACCTTCCAGAACTATTTCCGGATGTACGGGAAGCTGGCCGGGATGACCGGCACGGCGGCCACCGAAGAGGAAGAATTCCGCAAAATCTACGGCATGGATGTGGTGGTCATCCCGACCAACCGGCCGCTGATCCGGGAGGAGCTGCCGGACCTGGTCTACAAGAGCGAGCGGGCCAAGTTCCAGGCGGCCGTGGACGAGATCGAGCGGCGCCACGCCCTGGGGCAGCCGGTCCTGGTGGGCACCATCTCCGTGGAGAAGTCGGAGATGCTCAGCCGGATGCTGAAGCGGCGGGGCGTTCCCCACGAGGTGCTCAACGCGGTGAACCATTCCCGCGAAGCCCAGATCATCGCCCAGGCCGGTCGCAAAGGGGCGGTCACGATATCGACCAACATGGCCGGCCGGGGGACCGATATCATCCTCGGGGGAAACCCGGAATTCCGGGTAAAGGAGCGGCTCGAGAAGGAGTTTGCCGCGAAGGAGCACGAGCTCGATCCGGAGCAGCACCAGGAATGGGAAAGAAGGCGCCGGGTTCTGATGGCGGAGGCCGACCGCCTGGTTGAGCAGGAGCGCAACGAGGTGATCGCGTTGGGCGGCCTGCACGTGCTCGGCACAGAGCGCCATGAAAGCCGGCGGATCGACAACCAGCTGCGCGGCCGTTCCGGCCGCCAGGGCGACCCCGGCTCTTCGCAATTCGTGGTTTCACTTGAAGACGACCTGATGCGCCTTTTCGGCGCGGACAACATTGCCTCCCTGATGGAGCGCTTTGGATTTGAAGAGGATATCCCCATCGATCACCCCCTGGTCAGCAGGGCCATCGAACAGGCCCAGAAGAAGGTCGAATCGCGCAACTTCGAAATTCGCCGTCACCTGCTGGAGTATGACGATGTTCTCAACAAGCAGCGCGAGGTGATCTACGGACAACGCCGGCAGGTTCTGGAGGGCATGGAGATGCGCCAGGCCATCCTGGAAATGGTCGAGGAGGTGATCGCGGGCGATCTGCAGCAGTATTTTCAAGAGAAGGGCTTTCTCGAAGAACCGGAGGCCCGCGCCCTTCTGCAGGCGGGTGAAAGCTCCTACCTGCGCCAGGGAAAGATAACCGTGCCGGTGCTGCTTGAACCGGAGAGGGACGAGGTGGAGCGGCTCTTTCTTGATGAAGCCCGTACTTTTTACGAGGCCCGCGAACAGGAACTCGGCGCCGGGATCATGCGCGAGCTGGAGCGGGTGATCCTGCTGCGCACGGTGGACCGGCACTGGATGTTTTATATCGATGAGATGCACGAGCTGCGCCAGGAGATCAACCTGCGCGCATACGGGCAGCGGGACCCCCTCGTGGAGTACCGCCTGGAGAGCTTCGAGATGTTTGAAGGGATGATCCGGACAATCCAGGAGGAGGTTGTCCGCGGAATTTACCAGGCCCGGGTGGCTGCGCCGCCGCGCCGACGTGCGGTGGCCGGACCGGCGGCGGCAATCCGGCCGCGGTTGCGGGAGGCCGCCTCGAACGGCGGGAGTGAAAAAGAGAAAGGCGCGGCCCTGCACGGCGAGGCCCCAGCCGCAAAGCGGCAGCCGGTCACGGCGGGAGAAAAGATCGGCCGCAACGCGCCCTGTCCCTGCGGCAGCGGTAAAAAGTATAAAAAGTGCTGCGGCGCCTGACCGTGACCGACGGTGAGTCAGCGGCAATGATTGCTCAATTTTTAAGTGCGAAAGGTGATGCCTTATGCTGAAAGAATATACCGAGGCGCTGGCCCGGCAGCGGCAGCGTTTTAATGAAATGGGGGCTTCACTTTGAATATGCCCGCAAAGAAGCCCTGCTGAAGGAAGCTGAGCAGAAAGCGGCCGATCCCGCACTCTGGGAAGAAGGCGCGCGGGCCCAGGAGTTTATGAAAAAAATGGGGGCTCTCCGCGAACAGTTGCGCCCGCTGCAGGAGCTCGCGGCCAGGCTGGAGGAGATCGAGGTGCTGCTGGAGCTGGCCGGCGAAGATCCCGCGGATGGCAAAGAGGCGCTGCGGGAAGCGGCGGCCGGCCTGGAAGAGAGCGCCCGGCTGCTGGACCGGCTGGAGTTGGAGACCCTCTTCAGCGGCGATTACGATTTCAGCGATGCCATCGTCTCCCTGCATCCGGGGGCCGGCGGCCTGGAATCGCAGGATTGGGCTGAAATGCTGCTGCGGATGTATACCCGCTGGGCCGAGCAGAAGGGCTGGGAGGTGGAGCTCGTCGATCTGCTGGCAGATGATGAGGCCGGGATCAAGAGCGCTACCCTCATCGTGCGCGGGCATGCGGCGTACGGCCTGTTTCAGGCGGAGAAGGGGGTTCATCGTCTCATCCGGATCTCGCCTTTCGATACTGCCCGGCGGCGCCATACC
>CAZPET010000016.1:0-15272 GCA_964585625.1 uncultured Syntrophomonadaceae bacterium | reverse complement strand
TAGTGATAGACGCGACCGGCGCCGAAAAAGGAAAACTGGGGGTGCAGGATCTGGTTCGCCGCGAAGGATGGGGCAGCGTCAGTTCCCGCCAGTGCGGCAACTTGGTCACGAAGGCTATTGAACGGGCCGAGCGCTCGCTCCGGAAGGAATCATAAGACGGCAGGTATGCCCGTTTCGGCGGGCATACCTTTTTTAAAAAAAGGATCGAGACTCTTATTGTGGAATTAATTTTTGATCAAAATTTTTATTATGGAGGGTTTCAGATGAGAGCCCTGTTAATTATTGATATGCTAAATGATTTTATCAAACCGGAGGGAGCGCTCTATATCGGTCCGGCGGCGGAGAAGGTTATTCCGGTTATTAGGGAACGGCTGGATCTTTTCCGGAAGAACAGAGAACCGGTCATCTTTATCTGCGACCGTCACCGCCAGGGCGATCTGGAGTTCGCCATGTTTCCTCCCCATTGTCTGGAAGGCGATGCCGGCGGTGATGTGATCGCCGAGCTGGCTCCCCGGCCCGAAGAGAGATTGATCTATAAACGGCGTTACAGCGCCTTTTTCGGGACGGAGCTCGATCTGACACTGCGGGAATTTGAAATTTCCGAGCTCGAGCTGACCGGTGTGGTGACCAATATCTGCGTTCTCTACACGGCGGCCGATGCGCGGATGCTGAACTACCGGGTTTTCGTGAACTCCGCCGCGGTGGTCGGGATCGATGAACAGGCGCACTGTTTTGCTTTACAGGAGATGGAGAAAACCCTGGGAGTAACCTTGCTTTAATTAAATGTTGGGGGGAGAAGAGCGGCCGTGGATCTGATTACTCTGGCTGATATAGAGAAAGCTTTGCTTGAAACTTCCGGGAGGCTTCATGCGGCTTCCCATGCGGAGATTGAAAAAGGTTGGACCACCGACCTTTATTTTGTGCGCACCAGGGATCTCCTGGATACGCTTGGGTTGGGGCAAACAGAGGTCACCGCAGAGATCTTCGCCTCCCGGGAAGGCCTTTTCGCCGGGAGTGAAGAGGCTCTCTGCCTGCTTCAAAAATCGGGTGTACAGGTCTGGAGCCTTCCTGAAGGGGAAAAAATGGAGAAAAAAGAGGTGGTTATGCGTATAAAAGGGCCCTACGGTAATTTTGGCATCTATGAGACGCCGCTGCTGGGCATGCTCGCCAGCGCCAGCGGGTGGGCTACCGCGGCGCGGCGGTGCAAAGAGGCCGCCGGTGAGCGGACCCTGCTCTGCTTCGGGGCGCGCCACGTCCATCCGGCAGTGGCCCCGGTAATGGAGCGGGCGGCGGTGATCGGGGGCGCGGACGGATGCAGCTGCATTCTGGGAGCCCTGCTGCTGCAGCAAAGACCGGCCGGAACGGTGCCCCATGCGGCTTTTTTAATTACCGGCGACTCGGTCAAGCTGGCCCGGGCCTACGATCAATTTGTCCCCGCGGGAGAGCCGCGGATAATTCTCGTGGATACATTTAAGGATGAAGCCGAAGAGACGCTCCGGGTGGCCCGGGCGCTGGGCGAAAAGCTATCAGCGGTCCGGCTCGATACCCCCGCCGAGAGAGGCGGGGTTACTCCGGCACTGGTGCGGGAGGTGCGGGCGCGGTTGGATCAGGCCGGCTACAGATCGGTGCAGATTGTTGTTTCCGGAGGGCTTGATCCTGAAAGGATCTCCATTCTGGCGGAGGCGGGAGCGGATGCCTTCGGGGTGGGAAGCTATATCTCCCGGGCTCCGGCCGTCGATATGACCATGGACCTGAAAGAGATCCGGGGTGAGGCGGTCGCAAAAAGAGGGCGCATCCCCGGTTTGACGGACAATCCCCGCCTGGTCAAGATGGTTTAAGCCGGGAGCTCCCGAATCATGAACAGAGTTAACAGAGCTATGTTGATCAAGGCTCCGGCCAAATTCAACCTCGGCCTGACCGTTCTCCGGCGCCGGCCCGACGGCTACCATGAACTTCTTTCGGTGATGGAGCAGCTCTCGCTGTCCGATACGATCCTGCTGGAGCCGCAGCGCGAAGCGGGCTGGCGTTTTTTTTGCTCCGAGCCTTCTCTTTCCGGCAAAGAAAATCTTGTTTACCGGGCGGCGGCGCTCCTTGCTCAGAAGGCCGGGCGGCCGGCCGATCTTCCGGGGGTTAAAATATCTCTCTTCAAAAACATTCCCGCGGCGGCGGGCCTCGGGGGAGGCAGCAGCGATGCCGCCGCGGCATTGAAGGCGCTCAACTCTTTCTGGAGATTGGGGATGAGTCCCACCGATCTTCTGGAAACAGGGGCGCTTATCGGTTCCGATGTGCCGTACTGTCTGAAAGGAGGGACGGCACTGGTGCGGGGCCGGGGAGAGAAGCTGGAGGCCATGCCCGCGCTACCCTTCCACTGGGTGGTCCTGGCGATCCCCCCGGGAATGCATCTTTCCACGGCACAGGTTTACGGAATGTTGAAGCCGGTGCATTTCTCGCGCCCCCGGCTGGAACCCCTGATTTCCGCGATCCGGGAACAGAGAAAGGAGCCGCTGCATGACTGGTTTGCCGGAGGCCTGACCAATACCCTGGAGGCGGCTGTCATATCGAAGCACCCTCCCCTGCAGGCGCTGAAAGAGCAATTTCTGGCTCTCGGCCTTCACCCGGCCATGTCCGGAAGCGGGCCGTCCTTTTTTGCGCTGTGCGACAGCCTGGTTTCTGCCCGGACGGCAGCCCGCGCCCTGCAGGAGGCGGGAAACCGGGCTTTTTTATGCTGGACCATATCTGGCTTATATATGCAGAAGGAGTGAGAGCCATGTTTGATGCAGTCATCCTGGTCGGCGGGGGAAAAAGTGAACCGCTCACGGATCAGGAAGGAGTTTTTAACAAGGCATTTATTGATATTCACGGACGGCCGATGCTCGGTTATATCCTCAATGCCCTGGCTGGGTCAGCTTCAATCGGAAAGATCACCGTTGTCGGCCCGGAGAAAGGGCTGGCGGGACTGCTTGAACAGGGATACCGCTTTACTCCTGTTCCCGAAGAGGGGAGCATGCTGGAAAACGCCGCCGCCGGCTTAAGGGCGGTAGACCGGGAGCGGCTCTGCCTGATGCTCACAGGAGATATTCCCCTGATTGACCGGGAAACAATTGAAGGTTTCCTGAAGCTCTGTGCTCCCTTCGACGGCGATTTTTACTATCCCATCTTAACCCGAAAAAGCTGCCGGGAGCGATTTCCCCTGATGAAACGCACCTATGTCCGGCTGCAGGACGGTTCGTATACCGGCGGCAATATCGTCCTGCTCCGTCCGGACTGGTTTGCCCGCTGCTATCCCCGGCTGGATCTGTTTGTAACCTACCGGAAAAAACCGCTGAAGTTATTCCGGATTTTGCCGGTGAGTTTTATCTTAAAATTTCTTCTGAATGTCCTTTCCGTGGCCGACCTGGAAAGCTATCTTTCACAGATGATGCAGGCCAAAGCCCATGCCGTGCCCTGTGATTTTGTGGAGATCGGTACCGATGTTGACAAGATCAGCGATCTCGAGGTGGTCCGGCAGGCCCTAAAGAAATATTAAAATAGAAATTTATTCTTTTACAGGCAGGATTTTATTAGATGATTGTTGAATAAGTTTCATTATTAAGAAGAAGGTTAGCTTTTTGTCAATTTTAAAACCGGGAAGGTGGTCCTTATGAAAGTAACAGATGTCCGGATCAGAAGGTTTAACCAGGAAGGGAAAATGAGGGCGATCGTATCGGTTACATTAAATGATCAGTTCGTAGTCCATGATGTCCGGGTGATCGAGGGCAATAACGGTTACTTTGTAGCCATGCCCAGCAAGCGAACTCCCCACGGCGAGTTTAAGGACATCGCCCATCCCATCAACACCGAAGCAAGGCAGGAGATCCAGCAGGCGATCCTGGAGGCTTATTTTAAGGAGCTGGAAATGGAAACTGCCACCGGGTAAGGGTAAAAAGATTATTTTGTCTCTCCTCCGCCGCCTGTAGTATAATTAAGATGCAATTTATACTCTGAGGAGGAGCTCCAATGGGAGAAATGTGGGCGGTAGTCCTGGCGGCGGGGGAAGGGAAGAGAATGGTCTCCTCGCTGCCGAAGGTGCTGCATCCCCTTTGCGGACGGCCGATGCTGCGCTATATTGCCGAAAGCGCCGCCGCGTTGGCAGGCGAGCATGTGATCATTGTTACCGGGCGGGGCGCGCATCTGGTCAAGGAGGAGATGGGCCCCCGGTGGAATTATGCCGTTCAGGAGGAACAATTAGGGACCGGACATGCCCTTATGCAGGCTTTACCGCAGCTGCCGGAAGAGGGCTCCCTGCTGGTCCTTTGCGGGGATACCCCGCTGCTGGAAAAACGTCATCTGGAGCAGTTGATCCGGGAGCACGGCGGCAATGCGGCGACGGTCATGACGACGGAGCTTGCAGATCCGTCCGGTTACGGCAGGATCATCCGTGATTCCGGAGGATCCGTGATCCGGATTGTTGAAGAGAGCGATGCTTCTGCTTTCGAGAAAGAGATTTGCGAAATCAACAGCGGCACCTACTGTTTCGATTTAAAATATTTGCGGCTATTTTTACCCCGGCTTTCCTCTGACAATACCCAACGGGAATACTATCTGCCGGATATATTCACCCTGATGAGAGAACAGGGCCACCGCACCGGCGCCTGCCGTATCGGGGAATGGCGGGTGGCCCTGGGAATCAACGACCGCCGCCAGCTTGCTGAAGCGGCGGCAATCATGCGGGAGCGGATCAACCGTTCCCTGATGCAGCAGGGTGTAACCATGGTGGATCCCTCTTCCACCTATATTGACTTCGATGTGCAGATCGGGCCGGATACGGTGATCTGGCCGCAAACGGTTATTGAAGGGCGCACGGTGATCGGCTCCGGCTGCCGCATCGGTCCCGCCGCGCAGATCATCGATGCGGAGATCCACGATAAGGTGATCATCCGCCAATCGGTTGTTGAACAGAGCGTGATCGGGAATGCAGCCCTGGTGGGTCCTTTTGCCTATATCCGCCCCGGCTGCCGCATCGGACCGAAAGTAAAAATAGGCGATTTCGTTGAAGTTAAAAATGCGCGGATCGACGCTGAAACCAAGGTGCCCCACCTCAGCTATGTCGGCGATGTCGATATCGGCAGCGGTGCAAACCTGGGGGCCGGGGTGATTGTGGTTAATTTTGACGGGCGCAAGAAACACCGCTCTTTTATCGGGCGGGGGGCGTTTATCGGCTGCAACAGCAACCTCATCTCTCCGCTGGAAATAGGCGACGGCGCCTTTGTTGCCGCCGGATCTACCGTGACCAGGAATGTTCCTGCCGGCGCCCTGGCCATTACCAGGTCCGATCAGAAGAATTGCCCGGGAGCGGCGGGCCGCCTGCTGGCCAAAAGTCCGTCGCAGCAGGAAAAAGGTGAGGCTGAAGAGAAGAATTAAAACCGCGCAGTTTAAAAACATAGGGGGGGGTAATGGGGTGGGTAACAACAGGATAAAGATATTTTGCGGCAGTGCCAACCGCAGTCTGGCGGAAGAGATTGCCGCTTTCATCGGGATCCCCTTGGGAGAGGCGGAGGTGAGCCGCTTCAGCGACGGCGAGATCCGGATCGGTATCCGGGAGAGCGTCCGCGGAACAAACGTATTTCTGATTCAGCCGATGAGCGATCCGATCAACGAACATATCATGGAGCTGTTGATCTTGATCGATGCTCTTAAAAGAGCTTCTGCCCGCTCGGTAAACGCGGTCATTCCCTATTACGGCTACGCCCGGCAGGACCGCAAAACCCGGGCGCGGGATCCGATCACGGCCAAGTTGCTGGCCGATCTGATTACCGCTGCCGGGGCCGGCCGGGTGGTGGCGATGGACCTGCATGCCGGTCAGATCCAGGGCTTTTTTAATATCCCCTTTGATCATCTCACCGCGATGCCGATTATCGCCAACTATCTCAAGCAAAAGAATATTTCCGAGGGAGTAGTCGTTTCACCCGACCTCGGCGGGGTGACCAGGGCCCGCGAGCTGGCCAACAGACTGGGTCTGCCCATTGCCGTGATCGACAAGAAGAGGCCTGCTCCCAACCAGGTTGAAGTTATGAATATAATCGGCGAAGTAAAAAACAGGGTGGCGATCTTGATTGATGACATCATCGACACTGCGGGGACCATAGTTTTGGCCGGCGAGGCCTTAAAGAAAGAGGGGGCGCTGCAGGTTTACGCTTGCTGCACCCACCCGGTTTTCTCGGGACCGGCTGTGGAGCGTCTTTGCAGCGCGTCCATTGAAGAGATAGTATATACTAATTCCATACCCGTTGAGGCGGTGCTGCCCCGGGCAAAGTTTCACGTGCTCTCCGTGGCGCCGCTGATTGGAGAGGCGATCATCCGGATCAACCAGGAGCGCTCGGTGAGCGAGCTTTTTGATTGAATTGACACCATCTTCCACCACGGGTATACTTGACGTCGAGGAGGTTATGGCATGGATCGAATGGTGCTTGAAGCAGAAAAACGTTCGCCCCTGACCAGGGGCGAGCTCAACCGGCTGCGCCGGGAAGGGAAAGTTCCGGCGGTAATTTACGGCCGGGGAAAAGATACGCAATCGCTGCTGGTAGACGGCCGCCTCTTAAGGCAGGTGCTGGCGATGGGGGGAACCAACGTCCTCATCGATCTGCAGATCGGGGACGGAGCCGGGCCGCAAGTTGAGACGGTGATGCTAAAAGAGATCCAGAGGCATCTCTTGCAGCAGGACCGGCTGCTGCATGTCGATTTTATCCGCATCTCCATGGAGGACGAGATCGAGGTGGATGTCCCGTTGAACTTTACCGGGGAAGCTGCCGGCGCCGAGGAAGGCGGGATTCTCCAGTTCCTCTTGCGCGAAGTGAGTGTTAAATGTCTTCCGGGGAACATTCCGGAGCTGATAGAAGTGGACATATCTCCGCTGCACATCGGGGAAGGAATCAGCGCCGGCACCCTGACGCTTCCGGAAGGGGTTACGCTGCTGACCGGTCCGGAAGAGACGCTGGTGCAGGTGCTTGCTCCGGAGGCGGAAGAAGAGGAAGAGCTGCCTGAGGCCGAAGAAGAAATCGAAGAAGGGGAAGCTGCTCCGGAAGAAGAGGAGAAGGCGGATCTACCGGACGGGGAGGAGGCCGGAAAGTAAATTTTTTACCGGAAACGGTTTAAAGAAAAATTTCTCTTTGCCGTTATCGGCCTGGGCAACCCTTTAGAACGTTACCGCGGAACGAGACACAATTTGGGATACCGGGTGGTGGAGGCGTTTTCCCGGCAGATCAACGCAGATAATCCTTTTCACCTGCGCCACTCATTGTGCGCTGCTGCCGGTCGCCGCTCACAGCGGGTTCTTCTGGTTCAACCGCTCACCTATATGAATTTAAGCGGACGGGCGGCAGTAGAGCTGTTGCAGCGATATCACCTGAAGCCCGGCCAGATGGTGCTGGTTTATGACGACCTGGACCTGCCCCCGGGCCGGATCCGGCTGCGCTGCGGCGGCGGCAGCGCCGGTCACCGCGGTGTCCAATCGGTTATCGACGCCGCTGGGACATCCGAATTTTTACGCCTGCGGATCGGTATCGGCAAACCGCTTTGCGGGGAGGCGGCCGATTATGTTCTGGAGGTTCCGCCGCCGGCCGAGCAGGAGCTGCTGGATCAGGCCGTAAGGCGGGCGGTGGAGGCGCTGACTGTGCTCATCGATGCAGGGCTGGAGGCGGCGATGAACAGGTTCAACCAGGCAACGTAGACTCTGCCGTCTGGAAAGGGGCCGGGCCCGTCAAATTCCGTCTTCTGCAGGCGGAATTTTGTTTTGCACACCGGCATATTGCCCTTTGCGGCGCTCCGGGCGTCCGGATAAAGCCAACCTGCCCGGGGAAGCATAAACATAGATCTTGCTTGAATATGATGGTGAGAGAGTGAATGAAGGTCACCTATATCTGTGATCGCTGCGGGGCGATTATCGGTACGCTGAACCTGACCGAAGATGAGCTGCAGCAGATCGGTGTGGATCTGTCGGACGCGGATATCATTAAATCCGCCCCGACCGGTGATCTTTTTATTTACTCCCTTTGCGATCATTGTGTTGATGTCGTCCCCATTAATGAGGTTGAATGGACCTGCCTGAGGAAACCGGGCATCCGGTAGTCGTGCAGCCCGGAAAGCACGGCACTTTTCGCAAAATTCATACTCTGCCATAAACGAGGGGGCAAACCATGCTCTTCTACGAATATCTAAAAGAATGGCCCCGCGATCGCTCTTTTGCCGGATTGCTGAAAATGCTTTCCGCCGGTGCAGGCTGCCGGGCGGCGGTAACCGGTCTTGATGGAAGCTCCAGGGCTTTCTTCCTGGCCGGGTTGGTTGCTGAAAGCTCTCGTCCCGTGCTTGTCGTTGCTTCTGATACGGCGCGGGCGGAAAAGATTTACGAAGAGCTCCTTGCTTTTTTACCGCCCGGCCCGGTAAACCTTCTGCCGGCCAGGGAGCTTTTCATGACTCCGGATCTTCTCACCCGGAGCATGGAGCAGCGCCAACAGCGCCTTTCTTTCATGGAGTGGCTTCCCCGCGGAGAGAAGGGTGTCTATGTCGCTCCTTTTACCGCTCTGATCTCAAGGGTTCTTCCCCCGGACGAGTGGCGCAGCCTTCAAGTTACACTGCGGGTGGGCGAACAGGTTGACCGCGAACTGCTTCTGGAAAGGCTGATCGAAACAGGTTACGAAAGGGTTCCCCTGATTGAAAGGAGGGGCCAGTGCAGCGCCCGCGGTGAGATCATCGATATCTACCCTCCGGGCTGGGATCTGCCCCTGCGCGTGGAGCTGTTTGACCGGACGATCGAATCTCTCCGTCTGTTCGATCCGGCTACCCAGCGCTCAACGGAGCACCTTCGACAAACTGCCGTCTTGCCGGCTTATGAACTGGTTCTGCCGCGGACACTATATCTTGAAGGTGAGCGGCGGATTCAACGTGAAATGGAGCGGGTTTTCTCCAGCTTGCAGCGGCAAGGCGAGGATGAGACCGCGGCGAAGCTGAAAACAAATACCGGGCGGCACCTGGAACGTCTCGCCGAACCCGGGGGGCTGGATCTGCTTTACAGCTATTTTACATACTTTTATGGTGACGGCGCTTCACTTTTGGACTATCTTTCGTCTGAATTTATAACCGTCATCGATGAGCCGGCCGCTGTTTTGGAACAGGCGGCCGGTTTGCGCCGGGATTTGATGGAACACCACGGGACCGCTTTCGCCAGGGGTGAGCTGCTGCCGGGGCGGCTGGGCTATTTTTGGGAGATCCGGGAACTTCTTTCCCGGAACCCCGGCCCGATCATCGCTTTGACCCTCTTTCCGTCTTCATCCGGCTCCCTGGAGATAACCGGGGAAATTCCGGTGGAAGGGAAGGGTATGGCTCATTATCACGGGCAGTGGCCAATGCTGCAGGCAGATTTTCAGGAATGGGCGGCGACGGGTTACCGGGTTGTTTTCGCGGCGGCAAACCCGGAACGTGCCAGGGGGCTGCAGCAACTTTTACGGGAAAAAGGCTTTTCTGTGGGCAACGATTCAAAACAACCCTGGAATCCCGGTGAGGGCAGGATGACCGTGGCAGGCCTTGACGAAGGTTTTCAGATCCCTTCGCTGAGGCTGGCCGTGATCACGGAGCATAACCTGCTCCCCCGCCGCCGCAAGAGACGGCGGCTGGCGCAGCAGGAGGGGATCAGGCTGCGCGATTACCGGGAACTGGCCGTGGGGGATTACGTGGTCCATGAGCAGCACGGGATCGGTAAATATATGGGGCTGAGCGCTCTCGAGATCGGAGGGATCCGGCGGGATTACCTTCTGGTCCGCTACAGGGGGACCGACAAGCTGTATATCCCCGTGGAGCAGATCGAACTGATCCAGAAGTATATCGGGGCGGAGGGGAAGACGCCGCGGCTGCACAGTCTCGGCAGCGGTGAATGGCAGCGGGTGAAGAGCCGGGTCAAGGAATCCGTGCAGCAGATGGCCCGTGAGCTGCTGGCTCTTTATGCCTCCCGCGAGATGGCTCCCGGTTACAGTTTCGGGCCGGATCATCCCTGGCAGCTTGAATTCGAATCCCGCTTTCCCTATGAAGAGACCCCCGACCAGCTGCAGGCGATCGCCGAGGTGAAGGCGGACCTGGAGAAGGAGCACCCCATGGACCGCCTTATTTGCGGCGACGTCGGCTACGGCAAGACCGAGGTGGCATTGCGGGCCGCCTTTAAAGTGGTCATGGAGGGGAAACAGGCGGCCATGCTGGTACCGACTACGGTCCTGGCGCAGCAGCATTTCCGGACATTTTCGGAGCGTTATGCCGATTTCCCTTTCCGGGTGGCCCAGCTGAGCCGTTTTATTTCACCGGCGGCGCAGAAAGAGATCCTGGAGGACCTGGCCCGCGGAAAAATAGATATAATTATCGGCACACACCGTCTGCTTTCTGACGATATCAAGTTTCATGATCTGGGGCTGCTGATCATCGATGAAGAGCAGCGTTTCGGAGTGCGCCATAAAGAGAAGTTGAAGCGGCTGCGCCTCTCCGTGGATGTCCTGGCCATGACCGCCACCCCGATACCCCGGACGATGCATCTTTCGCTGGTCGGGGCCAGGGACCTGAGCGTGATCGAGACCCCCCCGGAGAACCGCTACCCGGTGCAGACCTTTGTTGCGGAATACTCCGATCATCTGGTCAGGGAGGCGATCCAGCGGGAGCTGAACCGCAGCGGCCAGGTCTATTTTGTATTCAACCGGATTGCCGGGATCAACGCCGTGGCCAAAAAGATACAGGGTATGTTTCCAGGCACAGCGGTGACCGTGGGGCACGGCCGCATGTCGGAGAGCTCCCTCGAGCAGATCATGAGCGAATTCATTGAAGGAAAGTACCGTATCCTGGTCAGCACGACCATCATCGAAGCCGGGCTGGACATCCCCAACGTGAACACGCTGCTGGTTTATGACGCCGATCAATTCGGGCTGGCCCAGCTATACCAGCTGCGCGGCCGGGTGGGCCGTTCGCACCGGCTTGCTTACGCCTACCTGACTTATCGCCGGGAGAAGATCATTACGGAAAATGCGAAGAAAAGGCTGCAGGCGATCAAGGAGTTCACCGAGCTCGGTTCAGGATTCAAGGTGGCGCTGCGCGACCTGGAGATTCGCGGTGCGGGCAATATCCTTGGCGCGGAGCAGCACGGTTTCATGGTCGAGATCGGTTTTGACCTTTACTGCCGCCTGCTGGAGGAAGCTGTGGCCAAAATCAAGAATGTCCCGCCCAAACGGGAAGAGCCGCAACCGAGGTTGGATTTGAAGCTGAACGCTTACCTGCCTTCATCCTATATCATCAACCAGGACCAGAAGATCGACTTTTACCAGCGAATCTATACCCTGAGCTCCGGCGAGGAGCTGCGCGAGGTTGAGGAAGAGATGCGCGATCGCTACGGCGCCCCGCCGCCTCCGGTAAAAAACTTGCTTGCCGCCGCCTCTTTGCGTCTCCTGGCCCGGCAGCTCGGGATTGCTTCGCTGCAGCAGCAGGACGGCGCCGTGGAGATCAGATTTGATCCGGGGCAGAAATTTGATCAGGCCCGGCTGCATCCCGCGGCCGGCAGGGCCCAGGGGCGGGTTACATTTTCCGCCGGGCCGTCGCTCCGGATCAAATTTAAAGCGGAGACCCGGGAGACGATGCTTCCGGATCTGCTCAGTTTTTTGAAAGAGCTCGGTGGTGAAACCGCCGGGATCCGGCCTGATTTAGAATAAAGGAGGCGAAAGATGATGCCTGGACGGGCGGGTTGCTTTTTACTGGCAGCCGGGTTGTTTGTTTTGATCTGCGGCGCGGGCTGCCGGGCTGCGAATGCGCCGGCAGCAAGGGTAAATGATGTCCTGATCTCACAAAATGAGTTGCGGCGTTTTATCAACCTGATGCAGCTCTGCAATCCGGAGGCAATCCTGTTGGAGGAGAGCATTTCGCCAAACCGCAATGAGCAGGAATTTTTACACCTTTTGATCGGTTTTGAACTGGTAAACCAGGCGGCGGCGAAAGCAGGTGTGGCCGTTGATCCGGACGAGATGGAAGGCAAAATCGAGGAGATGCTGCAAACACTGGTGGAGACCCGTTACGCAGGTTCGCTCGATAAATTCCACCGGCAGCGTAAAAGGCTTGGCCTGGCCCTCGATGATCTGGCGCTCTTTCCCCGCTACGAGCTGCAAGCAAAAGCGCTATTTGACCGGGTGGCCTCAACAGTAGCAGAGGCGGATCTGCTTCATTTTATCGAAGAGAACCCGGAGATGCTGCTTCAACCTGCAGCCGCCGAGCTTTTCCGACTTCGTTTCGCTGATGCGCCGGCGGCGGAAAAATGCCTCGCCGGGTTGCTGCGGGGGGTCTCTGTGGAGAAGATCGCCGCCGCCGGGGTTTTGGATTTTTCCAACCTGGGATGGGTTGCCGGGGACGATCCCTTTCTGGAGAAGACGGTGCGCGAAGAGCTTTTTTCCGCTCCCGAGGCGGGACGCGGCTGCCTCACCGGTTCCCCGGGGCAGTATGATCTATACTGGATCCGGGCGGTCAGACCCGTACAGGAGCTTGAATTTGAGGATGTAAAGGAAGAAGCGGCCCTGCTGAAGAAGTGCCTTCTTTACGAGCAGTTCTATTACGCTCTCTGGAGTGAAGGGAGAATCGAGGTCTACCTCCGCTAAAACCTGCGGAATGCATAAAACGGCCGGTAGGGATAAATACTAATTTCAGAACAGAGAGTTATTGCCTGGAACTTCACAAAGGAGGAAACAATGTTGAAAGCAACCGGTATTGTCAGGCGCATCGATGATCTCGGCCGTGTTGTCATTCCCAAAGAAATCCGCCGCACCTTGAAGATAAGGGAAGGGGATCCCCTGGAAATTTATGTGGACAGAGGCGGGGAGGTCATCTTGAAGAAGTACTCCCCCATCGGCGAACTCGGTGATTTTGCCCAGGAGTACGCCGACTCTCTTTATGAATCGATGGGTCATATTTCCTGCATCGCCGACCGGGATACGATTATCGCCGTGGCCGGCGCACCCAAAAAGGAATTTGTCAACCGCCCCTTGAGCAGTGCCGTTGAGCGGGTCATGGAAAGCCGGAAGAGCGTACTGATCAACAATACCGCCGATCATCAATATTACGAAGAGGCGGACGAGATGATCGGCCCCCGTTTTGCCAACGAGGTAATTGCGCCGATAATCTCGGAAGGGGATCCCATCGGTGCCGTGATCATGGGCAGCAGGGATCCCTCGGTCAGGATGAGCGATCTGGAGCTTAAACTGGTGGAGACCGCGGCCTCGTTTCTGGCCAAGCAGATGGAGCAGTAATCTTCAGAAGTAGATCGGGATTCAAGATGCTGGTATAATACAGACATTATATATATAGAGGATCGGAAGAGGAAGGAAGGAAGAGCTTTTGTCCAGCCACGGCAAGTTTATCAGGGGTGCGGCCATTCTAGCTGTGGCCGGAGTAGGCGTTCGCTTTATCGGCGCGGTGATGAAAATATGGCTCGTGGGGATTATCGGGGATGAAGGGATCGGTCTCTACCAGATGTCTTACCCGATCTATTCCACCCTGCTGGCCATCTCCACGGCGGGGATCCCGGTTGCTGTATCGAAGCTTGTTGCTGAAAATGTTACGGTAAGGGATTACCGCGGCGCGATGCGAGTATTTCGCATCGCTCTATTGATTTTGACTCTTACCGGGCTGGCCATTACCCTGCTCCTCTTTTTCTCAGCTGAAACTATTGTCCGGATCTCGAACAGCGATCCCCGGGCAATTTACGCGATTATGGCCATCGCTCCGGCAATTTTCTTTGTCACGGTAATGTCGGCGCTGCGAGGGTTTTTCCAGGGACAGCAGTATATGCTCCCCACCGCCGCTTCCCAGGTAATTGAACAGGCCGGAAGGCTTGTCGTTTCCCTGGCACTGGCGGTAGCGCTGCTCCCCCGGGGGCTGGAATATGCCGCCGCCGGCGCCGCTTTCGGCACAGCCGCCGGAGGCATACTCGGCCTGCTCCTGCTTCTGCCGGTTTATTACTGGCGCCGGCCTGCGTTCATGAAGCAGGTCCGGGCTCAACGCAGAACCGAACCTCAGGATACCGGCCGGATTATCCGCCACATTTTTGGACTGGCTGTCCCGATCACCTTCGGTTCCCTGATCATGCCGCTTTTAAGCTTGATTGACTGGGCTATAGTCCCCAGCCGGCTGAAGGCGATCGGCTTCTTGGAGCAGCGGGCTACTGCGCTTTACGGGCAGCTTACCGGGATGGCCGGCTCGGTGGTTTATTTTCCCAACGTGGTTACACTGGCCTTGAGTATGAGCCTGGTGCCGGCAATTTCGGAAGCGCTGGTTTTGCGGAACAAAGCGCTGATTAAAAGTCGTTCCTCCATTTCAATAAAACTGACCACGCTCTTCTCCGTGCCGGCCGCGGTGGGGCTTTACCAGCTGGCCACGCCGGTGATCGTGCTTCTCTTTGGACTTAAAAATGCCGGAGCGGGTTATGCCCTGGCCTACATGTCCTGGTCGGTGATCCCCCTGGGACTCTATGTATCGACAACCGGGCTTTTGCAGGGGCTGGGGAAGACGGCGACGCCGGTAGCGAACATGGCCCTCGGCGGCGCAGTGAAATCAATCCTGGCGTGGTATCTGACAGCTGTCCCGACGCTGCATGTAGGCGGCGCGGCGCTGGCTTCGGTAATCGGTACCGGGGTGGCGGCGGTGCTGAACCTGTACGCCGTTGCCCGTCATACCGGATGGCGCTTTCGGATAGGGGAGCTGGTCCTGCTGCCGGGCTTTTGTGTGGCAGTGATGGCGGCGGCGGTCTCAATTAGCTATCGTTTCTTCTTTCCCCTGGTCGAGCCCCTTTTTTCTGCAAGGGCGGCGTACGGTGCGGCTGTACTCGCGGCAATTTTCATCGGGATTGTTGTTTACAGCGCCGCTCTGCTGCTCACCGGCAGCCTGACGCGGGATGAACTGGAACTGGTCCCCCGCATCGGTCCACGGCTGGTGGATCTGGCGGAGCGGTGGAGACTGTTGAAATAGTGAGGTAAAAATGAGCATTATCGTGATCATCGGTTTGGGGCCGGGGAATCCCCGGCATCTTACCGCGGCGGCAAGACGGGCGCTTCGCCGGGGGGCGCCGCTTTATTTCCAGAGAGGAGAGCACCCCGTGGCCCGCTGCTGTATGAAGAGGGGAGTGCGCTTTCATTCCCTGGATCGCTATGCGACGGCTCCGCGGATCATCGGCCGCATTCTGTTATCCGCCGCCGCGCGGCAGTCCCGGATCAGGTATGCGGTTCCCGGAAACC
>CAZPET010000015.1:0-15296 GCA_964585625.1 uncultured Syntrophomonadaceae bacterium | reverse complement strand
TGTAAAAATCGCCCATTAAATCCTGGATTAACAGGGTGATGGTTACGGCCAGGGTGGAATTGCGCAGCCCTACCTCTATGGAGATGGCCCTGGATTGAACGTTTTCAATCCTGAAAAGCCTGGAAACTCCCAGGGCAAGCAGCATGCCCAGGATTGAGAGAAAGACCACCATGACATAAAATAGAAAGCTGTAGCGCTCGGTGTCGGCAAATTTCTCTGCATTGGTGATGATACCCACCCCGATAACCAGCAGCAGGGCCAATACCCCCAGCGCCGAGAACAAGGGCATTGCTTTTTGGGCAAAGGTCTGCCACTTTTTGCGAATGAGCATACCCAGGATCAGCGGCACGAGGACCAGGCCGATGATTGTTTGCACGATCAATCCTGCCGGCACATTGATATCAGGTATGTTTGAGCAAAACAGGGTCAGGATGAAGGGGGTGAATAAGAGGGCCAGGACTGTTGAAATTGATGTCAGCGATACCGATAGGGCCAGGTCACCTTTGGCGTAGTAGGTCATCAGGTTTGAGGTGACCCCTCCGGGACAGGCGCAGATCAAAACCATGCCGGCATAGATAAATGGAAAGCTGTGATAAAAACCGAGGGCATAGGCCATACCCAGGGCCAGCAGGGGCATCAGGATCCATTGCAAGAATATACCGGCGATGATCCCTTTTGGTTTTTTGAAGACCAGGATGAAATCTTTGAGGGTAAGGTTGAGGCCCATGCCGAGCATAACGAAGAAAAACATAAACATGATTGAAGTTTTGAAGATACGATCGAGCAGTAACTGTTGCGGCTTTTCCACAAAGCGGATGAAGGTGAAGTTTTCTCCATTGACTACGGCCTCAGCAAGCAGGGCTTTGAATACAAGTTTGTCCCCCAGCATGCTTTCCAGTTCCGAGTAGGCGGCTCCGGAATCTGTCCGCTCCAGCTCGGCCGCAGACGGGAATGATACCAGGTAGAGCTCCCCGTCGAGGCGGCGCACCAAAAAAAGCCCGGCCGGGCCATCTTCGGCCGCCTGCCCTTCGGTCTGGAGAAAGCGCAGGTTACCTTCAAACTCAACCGGTGACGCTCTTTCCCAGTCAATATTTTCTCCCTGTTCCGCCAGAAGCTTGAAAAAACCGGCTTCTCCGTCCCTGGCCGCCCTGGAAAGGTCGTGGTAAAGCTCTTCTCCGGCATAAACGGTCGCGGCACCCGGCAACAACAGCAAAGCCACACTAATAGCTAATAAAGCAAGTTTCCAGGACACCCGGAATAAAAGATAACGCTTTTTTTTCATCATCACCAACCCTTTTAAGCATTCTAAAGGTAAATAATATTTACAACTGGTTATACCAAAACTATAATATTGGTATAACCAGTTGTCAAGTCTTTTCTTGTCCAAATACGATCTGATAAGCTATGATATGAAGAAGTGGGACCAAACTGAGAAAGAGGGTAGTTATATGAGCACCGGGCTATCCACCAAAATATTCAATGAGATCAGAACCGCCATAATCAATGAAGTTTACCCCATCGGTAGCAAGCTACCCACAGAGCGCGAACTGGCCGAACTGTATGGAGCCAGCCGCTTTGCTGTGCGTGAAGCCATGGCCATGCTTTCCCAGGATGGATTTGTGGAAACTATACCCCAGAGTGGTACCTATGTGAAGGATTTTTACAGTGACGGTTCGCTCGATACTCTGGTGCAGACGCTGCGCATTCGCCGGACCATCGACAGGCAAACTCTCGCCTCCCTGTTAAAATTCAGGGTTACTGTTGAAACCAGCGCCGCCGCCGAAGCGGCTCTCCGCATAACCTCAAAGGATATTGCTTATTTAACCGCCAACCTTAAAAGGAAAGGAGACAACTTAAGCAATATTGCCGTATTAACCGAATGTGACTATGATTTTCACTATAAAATAACCTCTGTCTCCGGTAATATAATCAGCAAGCTTGTTTTTCAATCTTTTAAACCGATCTATTCATTTTTCACTGAGTTTTACTATTCACTTCCCGGGGCTCCGCAAACTTCGCTGGCCTTAAACCTGAAACTTTTAGAAGCACTGAAGCAGGGAGATAAACGGTCCTCTTTTAAGGCCATGGAGGCAATCCTCCAATTCGGCGAGAAAAAAATATTCGAAGCGATAGATGATAGAGAAGAGCTCATCGTCATCCGGCCGGTTCATAGTGGCGAGTAAATTTTTCTTAAGCTATCAAAAGGAACCGCGTTGGAATTGGGCCTGCGTGCGTGTTGTTTTTGAGCAGGCGGTGTGCTATAATTTTGCCAACGCGATGAAGGAGAGGAGTAGGCGGGGTGGGGGCCGCCCAGGGAGACAGGGCCGCGACTGCAAGCCCTGTTCGGCGCTGCCCGTTGAAGTTCGTTCCGGAGCTTCCGGCTGAACGGCCGCTTCCGGCCCGGTAGGCCTGCGACGGGTCATCCCGTTATCGATCGGAGCGGAGCCGTTTACGGCTAAGGTGGGTGGTACCGCGGAAGGAAGCTTTCGTCCCTCGAGGCGAGAGCTTTTTTTTAGGAGAGAGTGAAAGAAAGGAGCGGCAGAGGGATGCTAGAAAAGATTGCCGAACTGGAAAAGAAGGCTGTCCTGGAGATCGAGGCAGCCCAAGATATGGAAGCGGTGAAGGAGCTGCGGGTGCGCTATTTAGGGAAGAAGGGGGCGATGACCGCTTTGCTGCGCCGGATGGGTGAGCTGGAGCCGGAGCAGAGGCCGCTGGCCGGCCAAAAGGCCAATAAACTCAGGAGCAAGCTTGAGGATCTGCTCAGCCGCAAAGAAGAAGATCTGCGGGAAGCCGCTGCGGCATCCCGCCGGGAAGAGGAGCGGATCGATGTAACCCTGCCCGGCGCCCCGTTCAACCTGGGTCATAAGCATCCCCTCACCCTGGTCCTGGAAGAGATCAAGGGCATCTTTACCGGTCTCGGTTTCCAGGTGGCGCAGGGGCCCGAGATTGAAAGCGATTACTACAATTTTGAGGCCCTGAATCTGCCCGCAGATCACCCGGCGCGGGATATGCAGGATTCTTTCTATTTTACACCGCAGATCCTGCTGCGCACACATACTTCGCCCGTGCAGATCCGGACCATGGAGCTGCAGGCGCCCCGCCTTCCGGTGCGGATTATCGCTCCGGGCAAGGTCTACCGCCGCGATGACGATGCCACCCACTCGCCTATGTTCCACCAGGTTGAAGGGCTGGCGGTCGATCGCGGGGTTACCTTTGCCGATCTCAAGGGAACGCTCCTGCTCTTTGCCCGGGAAATGTTCGACCCCGGCCAGCGCATCCGCCTGCGGCCCAGCTTCTTTCCCTTTACCGAGCCGAGCGCCGAGGTTGATATCGCCTGTATCATGTGCCGTGGCGAAGGCTGCCGGGTCTGCGGCCACTCCGGCTGGCTGGAGATTCTCGGCTGCGGCATGGTCCATCCCCGGGTGCTCGAAGTCAGCGGCTACGACCCCGAAGATGTGACCGGCTTCGCCTTCGGGATGGGGGTCGAACGGATTGCCATGCTTAAATACGGCATTGACGATATGCGTCTTCTATTTTCCAACGACCTGCGTTTCTTGAGACAGTTTCGCTAGATCAGTTCATAAGTTCATTCAGGCGGGATTCTGCTGACGGGAGGTATACCAAAAATGCGCATTGCTTACAGCTGGTTGAAAGAATATATAGACCTGGAGCTCTCACCGGAGGAGCTGGCGGAGAGGTTGACTCATGCCGGAGTCGAGGTTGAAGCGGTGGAACGGTTTGCTGAAATACCGATCCGGGTGGTGGTGGGAGAGATTGTCACGCTGGCGCCCCACCCCCATAACAGCAGGCTCTCGGTTGCCGGGATCGATCCCGGCGGCGGCAGGCCGCTGCAGATTGTCTGCGGCGCCCGCAACATTGCCGCCGGGCAAAAGGTGCCCCTGGCCCTTCCCGGGGCCGCGCTGCCGGGGAGAGGCCGTATTGAAGCGGCCGAACTGTACGGCGTCATGTCCGAGGGGATGCTCTGTTCAGGAGAGGAGCTGGGCCTGGAACTGGGGTCGCCCGACGGCATTCTCATTCTCGATCCTTCATCCAAGACGGGGATACCGCTCGATGAAGCTCTTGAGCTGGACGACGAGATCCTGATCCTGGATCTGACTCCGAACCGGGCGGACTGCCTGGGCCTGCTGGGAATAGCTTACGAGGTGGCCGCCCTGACCGGCGCCGCGGTCAAGCATCCGCCGGCGGCGCCGCCGGAAGCGGAGGGGCGCACATCAGAAGCGCTGCGGGTGGAGCTGCAGGAGCCCTCGCTCTGCTCCCGCTACACGGCGCGGGTGATCGAGGATGTTGCCGTGGGGGCGTCGCCCCTCTGGCTGCAGCTGCGCCTGCTGAAGTCCGGCCTGCGCCCGATCAGCAATATTGTCGATATAACCAACTACGTGATGTGGGAATACGGCCAGCCGCTGCATGCCTTTGACTTTCACCTGACCCGGGGCGGTGAAATCATCGTCCGCCGCGGCCGCCCGGGTGAAACGCTGGTTACTCTTGACGGGGCGGAGCGGACCCTCGACGAAGAGGTCCTGGTGATCGCCGACGCCGCGGGCCCGGTGGCACTGGGCGGGGTCATGGGCGGTGAAAGCACCGAGATCAATCCCTCCACCAGGACAGTCCTGCTCGAGGCCGCTCTCTTCAATCCGGTCAGTATCCGGCGCACCGCCCGCCGTTACAATATCCCTTCCGAGGCTTCACAGCGTTTCGAGCGGGGGGTAAACCCAGCCTGGGTGGCGGAAGCCTCCGGGCGGGCGGCGCTGCTGATGGCGGAACTGGCCGGCGGGAGAGTGCTCCGGGGGCTGCTTGACAGCTATCCCGCTCCCGTTCAGCCCCGCCGGGTGACCGTGCGCCCGCACCGGGTGAGCGAGATTCTCGGCATGAAGATTCCGGCGGCCGAGGCGAGCGATATCCTGAACCGGCTCGGCTTTACCGTAGAGACGGCAGGGCGCAGCCTCGAGGTAACGGTGCCGCTAAGGCGCAACGATATCTTCCTGGAAGAGGATCTGGTTGAAGAGGTGGCCCGCCTCTACGGCTACGAGAGGATCCCGGCAACGCTGCCGCGCGGCGAGCTTCTGGAAAGCCGTGAAGAGCTGCCGGAAAGGCTGCAGGGTCTGGCCCGGAATACTTTAACCGCCTGCGGTTTCAATGAGATCATCACCTATTCCTTTATCAGCCCGGCCGCGCTGCGCAGTCTGCGGCTGCCCGAAGGCGATCCCCGCCTCGAGGCGATTCCCATGCAGAATCCTCTCTCGGAGGAGCAGAGCATCATGCGCACCACCCTGCTGCCGGGTCTGCTGAAAACGCTGCAGGATAACTTTCACCACCGCGAAATGGATCAGCTTCTTTTCGAGATCGGGGCGGTCTACCTGCCGCGGCAGCTCCCCCTGGATGAGCTGCCGCAGGAAAGGCTGCGCCTCTCCCTGGCGGCTACCGGGCAGCTGCCTGAAGCGAACTGGTACAGCGCCTCGCAGCCTGCCGGTTTTTTCGTGGTGAAGGGAGCGATTGAAGCCCTCCTGGACCGCTTCGGAATCGGAGGGACGGAATATCTTCCGGCGGAGCTGCCCTTTGCTCATCCCACCCGGGCTGCCGTGATCATGATCGAGGGAAAAGAGGCCGGCTTCCTGGGCGAACTGCGGCCGCAGGTGGCTGAAAAGTGGGATTATCCGCAGACTGCCGCGGTTGCCGAGCTGGACCTGGAGCTGCTCATCGACCTGTCCGACCCTCTGCCGCGCGTGGCGCCGCTGCCGCGATATCCCGCCGGGCTGCGGGATATCGCCGTGGTTGTTCCCCGTGCGCTCTCGGCCGGTAAGCTGGAGCGCTGTATCTATGAAGCGGGCGGCGGCCTGGTGGAGCGGGTGGCCCTCTTTGACCTTTACGAGGGGACGCAAATTCCCAAAGACCGGCGCAGCCTTGCCTTCACCATCACTTACCGCCATCCCGACCGGACTCTTACCGAATCAGAAATCAATGCCGCCCATTCGGATATAGAAACGGCGCTTTTTAAACTGGGGGCGGAGCTGCGCCGTTAAGCAGCAGGATATCGGAGAACTTTTCACGAAATAGATGGGCAAAACTCGGCTGCCGGGTGGGGGGAATTATTTTCGTGGAAACCAGGCCGAAAAACCGGGTAACGGTAACGATTATGGGGGAAGAATATACCATCAGGGGAAGCGGTCCGCCCGAATCGATGGAGAAAGCCGCCCGTTATGTCGACCGGCTGATGCGCTCCCTGTCAGAGAAAAACCGGCAGCTGAACGGCTATAAAATTGCTGTTCTGTCGGCGATCAACCTGGCTGACGAGTTGCTGAAAGAAAAACACGGCTATCCCCGCTTTGATATTGAAGACAAGGAAAGGGAGGGAGAAGATGAACTGGTTTGATTTCATGCTCCTCGGAATCGCTGCATTATACCTGATCGGGGGCCTGATCCAGGGAGCGCTTAAACAGCTTTTCAACCTCTTTGGCTTTTTCATTGTTCTTGCCCTGGCTTTCCTGGGGAGCCGCTACCTGAGCGGTTATGCTGCTGCGTTTCTGAAGCCCGAATATTTTTTGCCTTATGAAGAAGTTTTGCAGCGCATCGGGGTAACGCTGACGCCTGAAACGATGATGGAGCTCGCGGGAGGGGCCTTAACTTTTCTGGCGCTCCTGGCAGTCCTGCTGCTCCTTTTCCGGCTGATGCTTCACTGGCTCACTGCGGTAAACAAGATCCCGGTGGTGGGCTTTTTCAACCGGCTCGGCGGGGCCCTGCTCGGCCTGCTGATCGGGCTGCTGATCAATTTTGCGATCATCAACGCAGCCTCGCTGCTGCCGATGCCCTTTCTGGACGATGCGCTCAGCGGTTCTCTGATTGCAGGATATATGGAACTATACCTGCCGCCGGTATTTGCCGGTTTTAAAGAAATTTTGATTGATTTTCTCCTGCGCGGCCGGACTGGCGGAGGGGTCTAAAGAGAGGACGTTTGAAGGAATTTGGATAACTGGGAAATAGCCGCAGCCCTGGAGCGGATGGCCGGGCTGCTGGCTTTAAAGGGAGAAAACAGCTTCAAGGTGAGGGCTTACAGCCAGGCGGCCCGGCAGGTGATCCGGTTGTCGGAACCCCTGGCTAAAATAATTGAGGAGGAGCGGCTTGAAGAGCTCCCCGGAATCGGCAAAGCGCTCTCCATGAAGATCAAGGAGCTGGTTGCCACCGGGCAGAGCGCCTTCCTGGCCCGGTTGGAAGAAGAGCTTTCGCCGGAGCTGCTGGCCCTCTTTTCAATCCCCGGTGTCGGTTACAAGACCGCGGGGAAGCTGGTCCAGGAGTTGAAGCTGGAAAGCCTGGATCAGCTGGAGCAGGCGGCGCGGCGCGGTGAAGTGGCCGGGCTGCCCGGTATGGGAAAGACGCTGCAGGATAATGTGCTCGAATTCTTTCGCCGGCAGAACGGCGAACCCGAGCGTTTTCACCGCGGCGTGGCGCTTCCCCTGGCCGGGCAGCTGCATGCTTTTTTGGAGCAGCTTCCCTCTGTGCTCTTCAGCTCGCCGGCCGGGGAGGTGCGGCGGGGCACGGAAACCGCCGCCGAAGTGGTTATCGCGGCGTCGCTAAAAGATCAGCCGCGGGAAGCTCTGGCGAAGCTTCTCCTGAAGGTGCCCGGGGTCGGCAGCCTGGAGCCTGTAGACGGAGGTTTTTATCTGAGCACCCTGGTGGGGATGCCGGTTCGGATAATGATCTGCCCTGCCGGAGAATATCCCACCCGCCTGGCCGAACTGACCGGCGCGCCGGCGCACTGGGAGCAGCTGCAGGCATACGCGGCGCAGGCGGGCTTTCAGCTAAGCGGCGGCGCCCTGATGAAAAACGGGCGCCGGGTGGATCTTCATGAAGAAGAGGGCCTTTACCGGGCCCTGGGACTGCCGTTTATTCCGCCCGAATTGAGAGAAGGACGCGGCGAGCTGAAGGCCGCCGTCGTCGGAAAGCTGCCCCGCCTGGTTGAACTTTCACAGATCCGCGGAGACCTTCACCTGCACAGCAGGTGGAGCGACGGCACTGCCTCCATAGAGGAGATTCACGCCGCCGCCGGACAGATGGGCTATGAATATATTGCCGTGACCGATCACTCCCCTTCGCTGAAGATAGCCGGAGGGCTTTCCCTGGAGCAGCTGGCCCGGCAGGTGGAGCTGATCAAGGAGCTGCGGCAGGCCGGCGGCTGCCATATATTTACGGGGGCAGAGGTCGATATCCACTCTGACGGCTCCCTGGACCTGCCCGACGAGATCCTCGGCGAGCTGGAGCTGGTGATCGCCTCGGTGCACAGCAATTTCCGGCAGGGCCGCGACGAGATGACGGCCCGGATCTGCCGGGCGATGGAGCACCCGGCGGTGCAGGTGATCGGGCATCCCACCGGCCGCCTCATCGGCAGCCGCGGCGGTTACCAGGTTGATGTGGAACGGCTGATCGAGAAGGCGGCGGAGACGGGCACGATTCTCGAAATCAACGCCTCGCCGCAGCGGCTCGATCTTTCCGAAGAATATTTAGGCCTGGCCCGCGGCAAAGGGGTGCGGCTGCTGGTCAACACCGACGCACATTCCACGGCCACGATGGCGGATATGGTTTTCGGGGTTACCGCGGCGCGGCGGGGAGGGCTCGAGGCAAAGGATATTCTCAACACCCTCTCCCTGGAGCAGCTGCAGGAAGCCTTGACCCAAAAACGCCGCCGGAAAGGATGAACCGCCCGTGCTGCCGCCCCTGGAGCCCTCGTTTTACCGGCATGATACCGTGAGCGTGGCCCGGGCCCTGCTGGGGCATCTCCTCTGCCGCGAGACATCCGCCGGCCTTGCCGCGGGGAGAATCGTGGAAACCGAAGCATATTTGAGCAAAGACGATCCCGCCTGCCACGCCTCCCGCGGGAAAACCAGGCGCAATGCGCCCATGTTCGGTCCCCCGGGCCGGGCATATATCTATTTTATTTACGGCAATCATTTCTGCTTCAACGTGGTTACCGGCCCGGCCGGCACAGGCGAAGCGGTCCTGGTGCGGGCCCTGGAACCCCTTTACGGATTGGAGCTGATGCAGCAGCGGCGCGGCAGGGACAGGGGCGCGCTGCATCTGACAGGCGGACCGGGCAGGCTCTGCCAGGCGCTGGCGATCGATAGATCTTTGAATGAACATGATCTGCGCCGCCCCCCCCTGTGGATCGCCGCCGGTAGCGAAGTTGAGGCCGGGGCTGTGGTCAGCGGGCCCCGGATCGGGATCACGCTGGCTGCGGATAAGCCCCTTCGTTTTTATATCAGAGACAATAAATATGTTTCGAGGAGATAGCCGGAGTTATGCCAGATGTGATCACCGCCCGTGAAATCAAATCGCTTGAGTTCAACGAAATCAGGCAGAGGCTGGCCGCCCTCACGGTTACCCCGATGGCGCGGCAGGCGGCGGAAACGCTGCTGCCCTCCGCGGACCGGGTGGTGGTGGAGCAGCGCCTGCACGAAACCGGCGAAGGGCGCCTGCTCTGCGTTAGGGGATCTTTTTCGCTTCTTCCGGTTGATGATATCACCCCCCTGGTTACCCGGGCTGAAAAAGGCGGCGCGCTCCAGGGGAGCGAGCTGGCCGCAGTGAGCGCCCTTTTGAAGGGGGTGCAGCGATGCCGGCGCTTCTTCAAAGATGGTGAAAACGCCGGGATCTATCCCCTGCTATCCGGGCTTGCTTCCTTGCTGGACGGATGCGCCGCTCTGGGCCGCGAGCTGGCCCGCTGTATTGACCCCGACGGGGAGCTCCTTGACAGCGCCTCTCCCGAACTGGCTTCGCTGCGCCGCCGCGAGCGCCGGCTTCAGGAAAATATCCGCGAAAAAATGGATTCCTACCTGCGCAACCCCGCGAAGCGGCGGCTGCTGCAGGAGGCGCTGATCACCATCCGCGGCAACCGCTTCGTTCTGCCGGTGAAGCAGGAGTACCGCCATCAGATCAGCGGGGTGGTGCATGACCAGTCCGCCAGCGGAGCCACCCTCTTTATCGAGCCGCTGCCGGTGGTACAGCTGCAGAACGAGCTTGCCGGCGTGCAGAATGAGGTTGCCCGGGAGATCGAGCGCATCCTCAGGCTGCTCAGCAGCCGGGTGGCGGAAGTTGCCGGCGCCCTGCGCAGCGACTGCGCCATTTACGGCCGCCTGGACCTGGTTATCGCCCGCGGCCGCCTCAGCCTGGAGCAGAACGCGGCCCCGCCGCAGCTGCTGCTCGACGGCAAACCGCGGCTTTACCTGGAGCAGGCGCGGCATCCCCTTCTGGGCACAGCGGCGGTTCCGCTGACGGTGTCCATGGGCGAAGGATGCCGCGTCCTGGTGATTACCGGCCCCAACACCGGCGGCAAGACGGTCACGCTGAAAACAATCGGCCTGCTCACGGTGATGGCGCAAAGCGGACTGCATATCCCCGCGGGGCGAGCCAGCCTGCTCTCTGTTTTTGAATCGATCCGCGCCGACATCGGGGATGAGCAGAGCATCGAGCAGTCGCTGAGCACCTTCTCGGGACACTTCAAGAATATTATTTCCATTTTGGAACAGCACGGCCCCGCTTCGCTGGCCCTTTTCGACGAGCTCGGAGCGGGCACCGATCCCTCCGAGGGAGCGGCCCTGGCCATGGCCCTTCTGGCCACGCTGGCGCGAAGAGGCGGGCTCTCCGTGGCGACGACCCATATCAACGAGCTGAAGCTCTTTGCCCAGGTGCAGGAGGGGATGCAGAACGCGGCGATGGAATTTGACGAGTCGACGCTGGCCCCGACCTACCGGCTTCTCCAGGGGATCCCCGGGCGGAGCAACGCCCTGGTCATTGCCGGGAAACTGGGCCTGCCGCCGGAGGTGCTGGCTGAAGCAAGAAGTTTGCTCGCACGGGGGCACGAGGATGTAGAAACAGTTATTACCAGCCTGGTCGGGCAGCGGCAGCGGCTGGCCCGGGAAAGTGATGAAGCCTCACTGGAGCGGGAGAAAGCGGCTGCGCTGCGGCGCGAACTGGAGGAGGAGCGCGAGAAGCTGCGGGTAAAACGGGAAGAGATCCTCGGGGAGGCGCGCGACGAGGCCCGCAAACTGGTCCGGCGGGCCAGATCCACAACAGATCTGCTGATCCGGGAGCTGCGCCGGCTGAAGGCGGAAGGAGGCGGCGGAGAAGCTGTGGCCAGGGCTGAAGAGGCGCGCCGTGAACTGCAGCAGCTGCGCCGTGAAATCGAGACTGAAGTTGAACTTGAAGAGGCTCCGGTTCTGCCCGCCTCCGAGCTTGCCGTGGGAAAAACTGTCTTTGTGCAGAGCCTGCAGCAAAAAGGGGAGATTCTCTCTCTCTCTGACGAAGAGGCGCTGGTGCAGATCGGCACGATCAGGGTGCACCTGCCGCAAAGCGAGCTCCGCCGCTGGCAGGGCCGCTCCGCCGGATCCGTGCCGCCGGTGCGGGGCAGTTACACCATTCAGAAGGAAAGCGAGATCCGTCCCGAGATAAACTTGCAGGGCAAAACCGTGGAAGAGGCGATCCCGCTGGTGGATAAGCTTCTTGATGATGCTCTCTGGGCCGGACTGGGGCAGGTCACGGTGATCCACGGCAAGGGGACGGGGAAGCTGAAGGAAGGACTGCGCACCTATCTGCAGGAACATCCGCTGGTGAAATCCCTGCGCGGCGGCGTCGCCGGGGAAGGCGGGAGCGGCGTTACTGTCGTCATTCTGGTCGGCGATCCCGGGGGCGGCCAGTGAGAGTTGAGGTAATCCGCATACTGAATTTGTTGCCGGGGGGATGAACCTGGAGAGCTGTAATCTGGAAGAGCTACTGTTAACGCTGCTGGAGCCGGGGGTTTTTAAAACTACCGGGCAGCTGGTGCAGGAATTCCGGATGGAATTTCCCCGCACATGGCGTGGGCTGGAGGAAGAAGGCGAGCGTCTTTTCGGCGGCAGCTGCGGCGCTTACCAGCAGCCGGCCACCCGGATTACCCAGGCTCTCTTTATGCTTCCGGCTGAGAAATGCCTCTGCCGGCGGGAGGAGGAGGGGTACAGCTGGAGCGCCCCCATGTCATCCTGACCGGGCCTCGCCCAACGATTTGGGGAAATCCTAAAAAAGTATGGGCACGGTACGCCGTACCCATACAGGACTTAACTTCTTAACTTATTCCAACGAGACGGGGAACCTGTCCCCTTGTCCCTAATGTCCCGCCTGGGCGGTGCTCAGGCGGGAGAAGTAGGCAACCAGAAAATCGCGCAAGCGCCCGGCAAGATTCCAGGTATATACTTTATTATCCCCGGTCGTGCCGGGTGACCCGTTAATTATCACTTCAACTTTACTTGGCTCAGATTCTTTTTCAGTGATGGAGTTGTATGCCTTGACAGTGTAGGTATAAGTTTCAGGATCTAGTTTATCATCTATGTTCTCGTACTCCCATTTTCCCAGAACTAAGGGAATGGTAGCTATATCCTCGTTACCGCGTGAAATTTTAAACACTGTTGCCCGCATGTCCGCGGCTTTCCAAGTAAGTATAACCTTATATTTGCCATCTTCGGGCCCTTGAACCTCTGCTTTCAAATCTTTCGGAGCGCCCGGTTTAAGCAGCGGTTCCGGCACGGTTACCTCCACTGTTGCCGGCTGTGAACGGACGCCCTGTTCGGTAACTGCGTAAAGGGTATAGAAGTAGGTTGACCCTGCCTGCACATTTTTGTCTTTATAGGATGTTTCCCCTTTTCCAGGTGTCTCGATAAGCTGCGCTTCACTGCCGTTACCGTTTTTCACCTGGCGGTACAATTCAAATTCTTTCAGCGAACCGCCACTATAGCTCCAGGTCAGTTCCACCTCATTTTTCTTGTTCAACGAGGCGGTAAAAAAGGTAAAAGTTCCGGAGTATTCTGTGTGAACATTGCAGGTTTCTTCGGGCGGCGCTTCTGCAACATCGAGAGGCGCCCGTCCGGCTCCTGCTCTCCAGCCTCCGTCGGTGACGATGAACGGCGGCCGCTTAAAAAAGGGCTGTTGAACAACCTGCTCTTCAGGGCAGAATTCCCCGGCCAGGAGCCCCGAGGCCTCGCAAATACCGACCAGGACATGCATGTCACAGGTTAACCGCGGCACATGATTTCTCAGGAAGTAGTCGGAGCTCACCGTTCCCGCTTCGCGGCATTGATCGGTGGGCAGAAGGCCTGATTTTGTGCATATCTCCACCCGGACCACTCCCGAAGGCTGCGGAGTAAAGTTCTCCCGGGGCAGGGTCTTGAAGACCTCCTTGAAAACTTCCCGCACGACCATGGTTCTTAAATTCCATCCTCTTGTTATAGCCCCCATATCCTTGATGTCGTAGCCCATCCAGAAGGAGGCGACAATATTGGGGGTATATGCCACCAGGTAGACATCCCGCTCATCATCAGTTGTCCCAGTCTTTGCGGCGAGGGGACGGCCCAGCCCCGAAAGACCTGTAGCGGTGGTGTTGACCACATCCTGGAGAATGCTGTTGGTGATGAAGGCAGCTTCACGGGATAAAACCTGTTCCGGCTCGGCCTGATGTTCATAGATCACTTTTCCATTGCGGTCTTCAATCCGCCGCACCGTATGCATCTTCATCTTGATCCCGTTATTGGCAAAAACACCGAAAGCCCGGGCCATGTCCAGTGCGGTAACTTCGCGGGACCCGATTGCCCAGCTCGGTAACGGTGACGTTTCCCGGGGGTTGTAAGTGGAGATGCCCATCTGGTAAGCCTTTTCTGCTCCTTTTTGCAGGCCGATATGCTCCGTGTAGGTTCTGATCGCTGGAATGTTGTACGACCAGGACAGGGCCTGGCGGACGGTAACCATCCCGCGGAAAACGTTGCCGAAGTTTTCCGGGCGCCAGCCCTGCGGTCCGATTAGTGGAGCATCATCCAGCGCCGAGCCCGCACCCAGCAGTCCTTCTTCGAAAGAGGGAGCATAGGCGATCACCGGTTTGATGGCTGAACCGGGCTGGCGCAGGCTGAGGTAGCGCAGCAGTTCATTCCGATTTTTGCTGTATTCCCGACCGCCCCCCAGGGCCAGGAGCTCGCCGCTTTGCGGATCGGCCAGTACCATCGCCGACTGCGGCTGGGGCACTCCCATTTCCTCGTCGATATAGGCTTTCGGGTAATCGGATGGCAGCCGGCCGTTGTTGGCCTGGATCGCCTCGCGGAGTTCAGTCATATTGATGTAGCTTGTCCGGGGGTAGAGATCGGGCCGGTTGAGCACGTTTTCCAGGTGTGACTGGTATTCTGTGTTCAGGGTGGTATAAACTTTGAACCCGCCGTTATAGATGGCTTCGTACGCATTTTCGGCAGAGCCGAATTCGGGCATATTTTTAAGAATATCGACCAGCTCGTAGTGGACCACGTAGTCGATAAAATAAGGGTAGGGGTAAGTGATAGTTTTCGGCTCGGCGAAGCTCAGCTCAGTGGAGAGAGCCTCCTCGTACTCGGCCGGGCTGATAAAACCGAGACGCTTCATATTGCCGAGGACCAGCTTCATCCGGTTGATGGATCCCTCTTCGCTGTAGAAGGGGTTATCGTATTCAGGTATGCGTACAACCCCGGCCAGCAGGGCTGATTCGGCAAGGTTTAGTTCATCGATACCCTTTCCAAAATAGGTGCGGGCGGCTGCTTCGACACCGTAGACACCGTTGCCGAAGCAGATCCGGTTGAGGTACATCTCAAGGATCTCTTCTTTGCTGTATCTTCGTTCCAGTTGTAAAGCCAGCCACATCTCCTGGACCTTGCGCTCAATCCTTTTGCCCGGGTCAAGCATGGCATTGCGGATCAATTGCTGGGTAATTGTGCTGGCGCCCTGGGAGAAGCTGCGGTCACGGATATTGACCAGGATAGCCCGTCCAAAACCCGGCAGGTCAATCCCCTTATGTTTTTTAAAACGCTCGTCCTCTATGGCAATAAAGGCCTTCTGAAGCTGCTCCGGAATTTCGTCAATGGGGACGACTACCCGGTTCTCGGCGGCGTGCAGTTGGGCCACTTCGCGATCTTCCCGGTCAATAATGTAGGATGCCTCCACCGTCTCCAGGGCTGCCGGATCCAGCTTGGGCGCGGAAGCGACATAACTTATTAAAACACCAGCAATGCAGAGTCCGGCGACCGCAACCAGGATCAAAAGCGTCAGAACAGTCACCTTAATAGTTTTCCGGTTAATTTTAAACTTTGGAAAACGTTTTTTTATTTTTTGATCAGCGCTTTTTTGAGAATCGCTTAACGGAACCTTTTTTTCAGCCACCTCTTGGAGCGCCTCCTCTCACTCGGGATGCTATAATAAGATCATTATAGCATAATATATTTGCTCAAAGAGTTATTTTAACTGAATTTAACTTT
>CAZPET010000014.1:10046-15309 GCA_964585625.1 uncultured Syntrophomonadaceae bacterium | reverse complement strand
CAGCGCCAGGAAGAAGCTGATATCGATCCGGGTTTTAGACCTGGCGGCAATCTTCGTGGCCAGGCCGAATACAAAACGGGTCAGGATCCCCCGAAGAAGCAGAAACAGCAAGAAGACCAGGAGCGCCGCTGCCGGCCGGAGCAGGGCGATGCTTGCCGCCGCCGCAAACCACGTTTCAACCAGATCCAATGCTGACCCAAAACTCCCGAAAGCGGTTTCTCCCCTGTATATAATATATAATAACACCGGGACAGGAATTTGTCTCCTGTCCCGGTGTTCCGGTCATGGTGTCGGGGATGGGAATCGAACCCACACGGTGTTCACCACACGCCCCTCAAACGTGCGCGTCTGCCTGTTCCGCCACCCCGACAAGGCTGTCTTTCTATCTGGATTATAAGATTTTTACCGTTCACTGTCAAGCAAACGCTCATTGCTGAATATAGTCGGTTTTTTACTGCGTTAAGATCATTGTTAGTATAAAGCTGCCCGAAGATTTTCTTTACCCGGCAAGCTCCAAGGCATGCAGATCTGCCCTGATTCAATTTTCGACTTGATCTTCGCATATCTCCCGTTGCCTCCTCCAGAATAAGAAAAACCGGGCCTGCTGTTTACGTACGATCTCAGTCCTGAATTTATCGTGGACAACAATACGGGGCCATCCCCGATACAGTTATGAATTCTGGCAAATGTGCTGGAGCGCATAGCCCCGTGAATCAGATCCGGGCGATCGTAAAAAACACCATAGTAATTCACCACGTTAAATGCGGCTTACCTGCAAAAAAGCTGAAACCGGGCCCGGAAGTTTTACGATGTACGATTCTCATAAACACGGTCTTTGTGTTATATTGTACCAAGAGGTGGTAAAAGGATGCCTGATATTGTTGATTTTCATGTTCATTTGCCGGTGGAGGGGCTGGATCCCCAGTTCAATGAATACTACCGGCGCTACGCCGAAAAGCACGGCCCCGCCAAACTACAGCTGCTCCGGGAATGGAGCGCGGCTTATGACCGGCAGTGGCGGGAAGCCTGGGGCTTCCCCGACCCCGAACCGGATCCGCCCCCGGAAGAAGCGGCGGCCCGCTGGTTTGCCGAGGCTGAAGAAAACAATCTTAAAAAGGTTGTCTTCGTCAGCGGAGGCGGCAACCGCGCCCTGGCCGGGGCGATCGCCCCCTACAAAGAGGTTTTCTGCGGCTTCGCCCACCATCATCCGGAGCAGCCCGCGGCCGCCACGGAGCTGGAACGGGCTCTCCGCGAAGACGGCTTCAAGGGGTACAAGATCTTTGCCCCCCTGGTGGAGAAGCCGCTGGCAGACCCTTCGTTCCGGCCGCTCTGGGAGATCGCCGAACGCTGCAATCTGCCGGTGCTGGTTCATTTCGGGATCCTGGGCGGCGGCGGTGGGATTGCCTCGGGGGTCAATATCGGCCCCTTAAGCCTGGCCCCGGTAGCCCGGGCCTACCCCACGGTCCCCTTTGTCATCCCCCACTTTGGCTGCGGCTACGTGCGGGATCTGCTGCAGCTCTGCTGGGCCTGCGCCAATATATATGTGGACACTTCGGGCAACAACGAATGGATGCGCTGGTATCCTTATCCGCTGAGCCTGGAAGGGCTTTTTCAACGCTTCTATGAAACGATCGGGGCGGGGCGGATCATCTTCGGCAGCGACTCATCGTGGTTCCCGCGCGGCTTCGCCCGCCGCTACCTCGCCGACCAGCTGCGGGCCTGCCGGCAGCTGCGGATCCCCGCATCCGATATCGAGCTGATCTTCGGCGGCAACGCCCGCCGCTTGCTGGAGGGAGTAAAAAATGACTGAACAGATCACCAGAGAAGAAGAGATAAAGACCATGATGACCGCCTCTCCCGAACTTGCCCCGGAAGAGGCCCTTTATATCACCGGCAATGAATATCTCTCCCTCCCCGAGATCGGGAGAGCCGGTGAAATCAGGTCGATCAACGTGCTGCACATGGACGCCCGCGGACTGCTCGAATTCAGGGGCACTGAAGAGAGCCCGCTGCTGGCCCCCTTTGTCACTGTTGACGGGGAAGAAGCCCTTTTGCCGGAGAGCCTGGCCTGGCGTTACAGACACGACTGGATCCCCCATTTCGAGATGCGCGCCGCCGGCCGCTACGCCATCGAAGGCGATCTTTTTGCCCCGCCGGGCCGGCGAGGCTGCTGCTGCCGGCTGCGCCTGACAAACCTCTCGGCCGCCCGGCTAACAGTCGAGATAGGCTGGCGCGGCTGCTGGAGCGAATTCAATCACCTGATCTTCAACCGGCGGCCGGTGAGGGGCGAACGGGTCGTCGAATACGACAGCTGGACTAAAAGCCTGGTTCTGGAGGCGCGCAGCGGCCTCCCCCTGGCCGCCCTGGCGCTGGCCTTCACCGCGGAGCAGAAAGAGGACGATCATTCATGCTGGGATTTTCATGACTTCTCCGAGGAGCCCGCTTCATACCGGGGAGCAGTCCGGCTGGAAACGGCTCCCGGCAGCAGCGCCGCCGTAACCCTCTATATCGCCGTCAACCTCGAAGCCGACGGCGCCGGAACCACCGCGGTAGACCTGAAGCGGCACGGCGGCGCAGCGCTGGCCTCAGAGACGGAGCGGCAGCTGGCAGAGCGGCGGATCGATCTGCCCGACGCCGCAGCCGCCGCGGTCTTGAACCGCAACCTCTTTTTCAACTATTTCTATGCCCTGGGACGGGCCCTCGACGACGATTCGCTCGTGCCGGTAACCTCGCGCAGTCCCCGCTACTACGTCAGCGCCGCCTACTGGAGCCGGGACACGCTTCTGTGGAGCTTCCCCGGGCTGCTGCTGGCGGACAGGGCCGCCTCCCGGGAGCTGCTGCTGACCATATTTCGCCGCCACCTGGCCCGCGCCGGCGAGCACGCCCACTATATAAACGGCGCCCTGCTCTACCCCGGTTTCGAGCTGGACCAGCTCGCCGCCCACTTCCTGGCCCTGGAGCGCTACGAAAGCGTCACCGGTGACCTTTCGCTGCTCGATGAAAAAACAATCTGCCGGGGGCTGAAGCTGCTGGCCGAAAAAGCGCTGGAGCAATTTGATCCGGAGAGCGGGCTATACCGCACCTTTCTCGATCCTTCGGATGACCCGGTGCTCTATCCCTTTCTGATCTATGACAACGCCCTGCTGCAGTGCGCCTTTACCTACCTGGCCGGGCTGCAGGCTGCGGGGCGCTGGGAACATCCCGCAGATTTCGCCGGGCTTACCGGCGCGCTGCAGAAGGAGATCTACCGGCACGGCACCGTCAAGGGACCCCGCGGGATCATGTTCGCCTGGGCGGTGGATGGAAAGGGACGGTTCCAGCTTTACGATAATCCACCAGGCAGCCTTCAACTGCTCGCTTTCTACGGTTTCTGCTCTCCCGAAGACCGGGTTTTCCGGAATACCGTGGCCTGGATCCGCTCTCCGAACAACCCTCATTTTCACTGGGACTGCCCCTTTGCCGAGGCCGGCTCTCTGCACGCCCTGAAGCCCTGGCCGCTGGCCGCCTGCAACGATATTCTCGCCCTCAACGAAGGGGGTGGCGATTTCTTGCTTCGCGCGCCCATGGACAACGGATTCTGCTGCGAGACGGTCGACCCGCAGACCGGGCGGGCCGCTACCGGGGCGGCCTTCGCCTCCGCGGCCGGCTTCCTGGCACATGCCCTCTGGTGGATCAACCGTAAAAATTCTGGAAGCGCTGATCCGGATACTGAGTAACAATTTTGAAAAAGTAAAAAAAGGGTAACCGGATCTTTTAACGAAAAAGAGTATAGAAAGAGCTAAATTTTCTTAAAAAGGAGATCTGACAGATGGTTAAAAAACTGCCTGGCTGGGGTAAACTGGCCTACGGCGTCGGCGCAGGGGGCTTCAGCCTGATCGACCGGATCATGGTTACCTGGCTGATGTATTATTATGTCCTCACCCCGATCAAGGGGAAAGAAGCGCTGATTTCCGGAGTGGCCTTCGGCATCATCATGTTCCTGGGCCGCGTCGTCGACGCGATCGCCGACCCGATCATCGCCCGCTGGTCCGACAACCACGGCGGGCGCCTGGGCCGCCGCATCCCGTTCATGCTCTACAGCGGGATTCTCTACACCGCGGTTTTCATCGCCCTCTTCTACCCGCCTGTGGCCGGCAAATCTCCGCTCAACAGCGTCTTCCTGACCCTGATGCTGGGACTTTATTTCGCCTTATTTACCATTTATGTCTGTCCTTACCTGGCTCTGCTGCCGGAGCTGGCCCGTTCCAACAAGGATCGCGTCGATCTGGCTACCTGGAAAGCTGTCTTCAGCATCCTGGGTGTCGCCGGGGCCGCGGTCGCCGGGGGAATGTTGATAAATTCAATCGGCGATTACGGCATGATCTGGATAATGGGCGGAATCGGCCTGGTGATGCTCTATATACCCATGTTTATCCGCGAAAGGGATTATGCCAAGTCTGAACCGGCCACTTTGGGGCTGGTGGAGGCGCTAAAAACCACTTTCCAGAACCGCCCCTTTGTGATCTACCTGGCCGGCAATGTCGCCTTCTGGCTCGGCTTTAATATCGTCACCCTGAATATTCCACCCTATGTCACGGTCCTGCTGGGAGGAACGGAAGGAGATACGGCGATCTATTTTGGCCTGGTCCTGGCCGTGGCTTTACTCTGCTTCCCACTGGTGAATATCTTCTCGAAGAAGTACGGCCTGAAAGCGGTGATGCTCTTCTCACTGATTCTATTCGCCGTCCTCCTGCCGGGGATCTATTTTCTGGGCCAGCCTCTCTTCGGGCTGTCCCCGCAGATGTTCGGCTATATCCTGATGGCGCTGATGGGAATCCCGGTATCGGCGATCTTCGTGGTCCCCGATGCCATCGTGGCCGCGGTTTCGGACCTGGAAGAGAGACTTTCCGGGCAGCGGCGCGAAGCAATGTATTTCGGCGCGCAGGGATTCATCCTGAAGCTGGCGCTGGGCCTGTCTACGGTAATTACCGGCGGACTGCTGGATTACTTCGGCAAAACTGTGGAGCAGCCTCTCGGCATTCAGCTGACCGGACCGGTGGCCGCCCTCTTCATTGTTGTCGGCGCGATCATCTTCTTCTATTATCCTGAAAGAGAAGTCGTCGCCTACGAGCAGAGAACAATCGGCGCCTGAACCTATTGGAGGTTGGAAGTTGGAGGTAAGAAGTAGCGTTGCTCTAAACATAGATCCTTCGCTTTGCTCAGGACAGGGATCCTTCGGGCTTCGCCCTCAGGATGACAAACACAGGGACCCTCCAACTTCTGA
>CAZPET010000014.1:7953-9946 GCA_964585625.1 uncultured Syntrophomonadaceae bacterium | reverse complement strand
GATCCTTCGGGCTTCGCCCTCAGGATGACAAACACAGGGACCCTCCAACTTCTGACTTCCGGCTTCCGACCTCCAGTAACCGGTAGACCCGGGGGAAATAGCGCCGGTAGAGCGCGGGATTGCTGTCGCGCCAGGGATGGTCGCGGCGCAGCTCCTGCAGCGCGGCCAGGTCGATCTCCGCCAGGGCAATCCCCTCTTCTTCCGGCGACTCAACCTCGGCCAGCACGCCGCTGCCGTCGGGGGTCAGCTCCGCGGGGGCAAAGATCCCCGCCCGGCCTGTAAATTCAAATCCCAGCAGCTTTCCCACCAGGGTGCTTTTGATCCCGTAGACAGGGCATTCCTGGACCCGCGGCCAGATCCCCCGCAGGGCCAGCCAGTAATTGTAGGGCTCGGGATTGGCGATGGGGATGATCACGATCTCCGCGCCCTGCAGCTCGAGGATGCGGAAGGTCTCGAAGTAGCTCGCATCCATGCACACCGGGGCGGCGATCCTGCCCGCCGCGGTCTCAAAGAGATTGAACTCCGTGCCGGCGGAGATCCCCCACTCTGCCTCGATCGGCATCAGGTGCACCTTGTCCTGCGTCCCCATCAGTTTCCCGCCGGGCCCGTAAAGGAAGGAGCGGTTGACCACTTTATCCCCGTCGGGCAGCAGGAAGCTGCCGGCCATCAGGTAGAGGCCGTAGGCGGCGGCAAGCGTGGAGTAGAGTGTATCCAGAAAGGGGGCCATCACCGGGCCGGCGTAGCGGATCACGTCGCCGACGGTGATCTCCGGAGCGCCGGTAGCGGCGAGCGCCGCCTCCGGCTCTTCGGCGGAGAGAGCCTCCCCCATCTCCTCCACCCCGGGGAGCATCCCCAGAAGTGAAAGGTTGTTGTCTTCAGGGAAGGCGACCAGGTGCGCTCCGGCAGCGGCGGCCTCCTCGACCCGGCGGTGCATCTCCGCGGCATAATCGAGGGGATCTTTGAACAGCCTGACCTCCACCTGCAGGGCGGCGGCCTTGAGACGGCGGCCGTCCATGGGGGGAGCCGCTCTGCCCTCTTTGATCAGGGCGGAGAGCTTTCTCCCGAGCCGCGCCGGCCGGCAGATCCAGTAAAGATATTGCCGGAAAAGCCTCTCTTTCCATCCGTCAAGCGCCATCTTCTTACCTCCTCTTTATCTGACCGCGTAAGCCCGCTCAATAATTTCACCGGTAAAGTTCGGGCAGCCGGCCCCGGTAGGCCTCCGGATGCAGAAGGCTCAGCAGGGGGTAATCGCTCTTGATTCTTTGGCGGTCCGCTTCGGCCGGCTCCGCCGCGGCAAACGGTTTTTCGGCGGCTTCGCGATCCAGGTAGCCGGTCAGGCCGGGAGTCACCTCGCAGGGGCCGATCACCGCGCACTGCGCGCCGAAAGAACGGTTGCAGATACTCCCCTTGAGCTGCGCCTCGACGGCCCAAAACTGGTTCTGCTGCACCTGGGCCCAGATCCCCGCCAACTGTGCCGCGCTTTCGCGGCCGGCTGCCAGGGCGCCGCAATGGATCACCAGGGCGGCTCCTTCCAGGGCCAGGATGCGGCCGACCTCGGGATGGCGGGCATCGGTGCCTACAATGATCCCTGTTTTCATCCCTGACAGGTCGAAGAGGAGCAGCTCTTCACCCCTGCTCAGGCCGAGGGCGCGCTCCTCGCGGCTGAGATGGGTCTGGCGCTGCCGGCCGCAGATCTTGCCGTCCGGCCCGAACAGGTATGATGTATGGTAGAAACGCCCATCGGCCTCTTCAACCGTTGTCCCCACCACCAGGTAAAGCTCATTCTCCCTGGCCAGGCTGCCGTGCAGCTGCAGGTACTGTTCGTTCCATTCTGTTGATTTCTGCATAAAAATCCTGAAAGCACCGGTAAAATCGCGCATCTCACCCAGATGCCCTCCCGCTGCGCAGAGCAAAAAGGAGGTATGCGCCGGCAAAACGGCGAGCCTGACCTGCAGCTTCTCAAGCAGCGAAGTCAAGGCGGCGGCGTAATCCC
>CAZPET010000014.1:4059-7853 GCA_964585625.1 uncultured Syntrophomonadaceae bacterium | reverse complement strand
AAAGGCCTCTTCATTTCGACAGAGGCCTCCCGGTTTCATCTTTTTTAATGCCGGATTAATTTTTCAGGATTGAACATCGACATGTTTGCGGGCAAACAGGTAGTAAACGTTATAGCCGGCAACAATTAATCCCAGAACAAGGTTATTCCAGGCCAGGGTGGTTGGCGTAAGGATGTTGGTCACATTGACCAGGGCCAGCCAGAGCCCGACCACGATATGGATAATGTGAAAGGTGGTCATCATCTTGATCTCCCCCCTTTCGTGGCAAGTGATCAGTCCTGCCGGGCGGCTTCAGCCGGCGCCGTACCTTAGAAGAGGGACTGGATAAAGGGAAACAGGTAGCGGGAGAGAAAAAACAGGACCACGATCAGACCGATCAGCCAGGCCCCATACTTGATCGCCGCGTATCCCAGGCCTACCAGCTTGCTTTCATCAATCTCGTTCATATTCCCCCCACCTCAAGTTGATTTACCTTTAGTTTGCAGATCGAAAGCCTCATTTATACCCGCCCGGGGATAAGAGAGGAGCCGGAAGCAAAAAATATGATCAGGAACGCGAAAGGGGGGAAAACAGTGGCCAAAAAATATAATCGGGGACGGCAGCAGAAGCGGAATATCGACCGCGGGAAGCTGGATAAATACCGCGAAGAGGTGGCGCGGGAGCTGGGCGTAGAGCTGCCTGAAAAAAGAAAGAAGACGGTTCCCCGGGGGAATACGTCTACTTATAAAGTGGACGACGACAAAAGGTTGTATTAAGTCCAGGCCTGGGAAAGTCAGTCTCCGTTAATCCCGGGTTCGGGAGACTGACTTTCTTCTTCTATATATTGCCGCTAAACTTTTTCGGCAATGGCCCGGCCCATCGCGGCGGTCCCGGCGGTGCCTCTTAAATCCGGAGTTACCGTCTTTCCTTCCCGAAGCACCTCCGCCACCGCACGCTCGACCCGCTGCGCAGCCTCCTCTTCTCCCAGATGGCGCAGCATCAGCGCCGCTGTGAGGATCATCGCCACCGGGTTTGCCCGATCCAGGCCCCTGTATTTCGGAGCGCTGCCGTGGACCGGTTCGAAAAAGGACACCTCATCGCCGATATTGGCCGAGGGGGTCATTCCCAACCCTCCGACCAGCCCGGCGCATAAATCCGAAAGAATATCACCGTAGAGGTTCGGCATGACCATGACATCGTATAGATGGGGCTTCTGCACCAGCTGCATGGCCATATTGTCCACGATCCGCTCCTCATACTCGATATCCGTGTTTTGGGCCGCCACCTCGCGGGCTGCCTCCAGGAAAAGACCGTCGCTTAATTTCAGGATATTGGCTTTATGCACCGCCGTAACCTTGCGGCGCCTGTTTTGCCGTGTGTATTCAAAAGCAAAGCGGACGATCCGCTCCGAGGCGCGGCGGGTGATGATTTTTATACTTTCCGCTGCGTCGAGCCCGACCATATGTTCCACGCCGCTGTAAAGGCCCTCCGTATTTTCACGGACCACGACCAGGTCAATATCCTTGTATGGAGAGTTTACCCGCGGATAGCTCCTGGCCAGACGCAGGTTTACGTAGAGATCCAGCTTCTGGCGCATGGCCACATTGAGGCTGCGATAGCCTGAGCCTACCTGCGTGGTCAGCGGCCCTTTCAGGCCGACCTTGTTTTTGCGCAGCGAGGCGATGGTCTCCTCGGGCAGCGGGTTGCCGAGCTGTTTTACGGCTTCCTCTCCGGCGATGGCCTCTTCCCAGGCGATCTTCACCCCGGTCGCCTCCAACACCGTCAACGCAGCGGCGATAATCTCCGGACCGATACCGTCACCGCGGATCAAAGTTACTTCATGCATTGTTTCTCCTCCTAGAACGCTTTACTACCAGATTTCCTGAACCGGCCCCGGCTTCTTATTATAGCAGAAAGTTGCTGCACTGCCGCGGCGCAGGGTCTTTGCTAATTTCCCTTTCCGTACAGATCCTGATAGCTGCGATAATTTTTCAGGGTGCGCTGCACAAAAGCGCGGGTTTCGCTGAAGGGAATCTGCTCCAGGTTGGCTTCACTGCCGTCCCAGATTTCATCTTCAAGCCAGCGCTGCACATGGCCCCGCCCCCCGTTATAGGCAGCCAGGGCGATCACCTTGTTGCCGTCAAACTGCCGCAGCAGATCGGCAAGATACCAGCTGCCGGCGGCGATATTGTAATTAGGTTCAAAAAGGTTATCCGGGTGAAAATCACTTTCCCCGTTTTTTTCGGCGATCCACCTGGCCGTAGAAGGCATCAACTGCATCAGGCCGCGCGCCCCCTCGGGGGAGACGGCATTTTCCTGAAAGCCGCTTTCCGTATGGATCACCGCGGCGATCAGCAGGGGATCGATCTGCTGCGCGAATGCCGCTGCCATGATCTCTTCACGGTAGCGGAAGGGATAGAAGAACCTCCCCAGCCTGGGGCTGGCCAGAAGACAGCAGGTCAGGCCGAAGATAACGATAAAGGCAATTAGATTCATTAACCGGCGCAGCGTTCTTCGTCACCACCGCTTGCTAACTTATTCTTGAGATGTCCTGCAGCGATCATGAAGCTCTTTCCAGAAGCGGTTGACCTGTCGCAAGGTTTCAGCGCGGCTGCCGCTGTTGTCAATGACCACATCGGCATAGGCTCTCTTCTCCGCAAGGGGCATCTGCGCCCGCACCCTGGAGAGAGCATCTGCGGCCGGAAGGTTGTCCCGGCTCTGCAGGCGCGCCAGCTGGATCTCTTCGGCAGCGTAGACCAGCACCACCAGGTCCACCAGCCGGTCCATCTTCGCTTCGATCAAAAGCGGCACATCGTAGACCACCACCGCGTCAGGGCACTGTTGGCGGATCTCCTCTGTGCGGGTGACAAATGATTCCGTAACCCGCGGATGGACGATCCCGTTAAGCCTCTGCCGCGCAGCGGGATCGGCGAAAATCAGCTTCCCCAGGCGGGCGCGGTCGATCGCACCGTCCGGACCGGTGATCGAGGGCCCGAGCCAGTCCCTGATCTCCCGCCAGGCCGGTTTCCCGGGAAGCACGACCTCCCGGGCAATCAGGTCGGCATCGAGCAGGAGAGCGCCTTTCTCTTCAAGCATGCCCGCCACTGTGCTCTTTCCTGAAGCGATCCCCCCGGTCAAACCGATGATGATCATGTTATCTCTTTTCTTTCATCCTGAACTAGAATAGATTCATTATACCAATAAAAATTAGAATTGCACCACCCAGTAATGGGATATATCCCGGAGCAACCTTCCGGGCGGCGGCCCGGCCGAAGGCGGCCCCGAGCGGCACGAGGAGAAGTTTGGTCAATCCCACCGCGATGACGGTCGGCAAAAGCGGCGAGCCGATCAAGGCGGCGCCGAAACCTGCGGCAAATGCGTCCGCGGCGAGAGCCGATCCCAGCAGCAGCGCCTCCTTCGCGCTCAAAGTCCCGGAACGATCCAGGTCCGCCTCTTCGGGCCGCTGCAGCAAAGAGCTGATTTTTTTCGGACGGCGAGGAGGGGCCGCTTCTGAAACCTCCTCCCGGTCTCCGGCGGCCGGGTCATTCTTTGCCCTGCTCTCAGTAAAATGCTGCCTGATCACAACAAGACCGAAGATGATCAGGACAGCTCCTCCAAAGGTAGAGATACAGCGCAGCGGCACCAGGTATACCACCCCGCTTCCGGCCAGCATCGAGACGGCAATCGCCCCGGACGACAGCAAGCAGATCACCAGCAGGGAGGTAAAAGGGATGATCAATTTACGAAGGCCGCAGGAGAACCCTGCGCTGAAACCGTCAATACTCACCGCCAGGGCCAGCAGCAAAGGCACCCCC
>CAZPET010000014.1:0-3959 GCA_964585625.1 uncultured Syntrophomonadaceae bacterium | reverse complement strand
CCCTGCGCTGAAACCGTCAATACTCACCGCCAGGGCCAGCAGCAAAGGCACCCCCATCCCACTAATTGCCTCACCTCCCCCTTACCTTTTCACCCTCCCATCATATGATCCGGTCGGTGAAGAGGTGAAAAGGCAAGCAGCGCGCTTTAGTTAGTAAACCGGTGCCTGGCACCGGTTTACTAACTCTGGCAGTGAGGGCAAAGGTATGTACCGCGGCCGGCGGTGACGGTGCGCTCTACCGGGCGGCCGCAGCGGGGGCAGGGTTCTCCCCTGCATCCGTATACGGCGAGCCGTTCCTGGAAGGAACCCGCGGCGCCGCGGGCATCGCGGTAATCACGGGTGGTGGTCCCGCCGCAGGCAATCCCCTCGGCCAGGACTGTGCGGATGGCGCGGTAAAGTTCGCGGCTCTCTTTTTTGGTCAGTGAAGAAACGCGGCGGCAGGGGTGAATCCGGCTGCGGAAGAGGCTTTCATCAGTATAGATATTTCCCATCCCGGCCACAAAGCCCTGGTCCAGGAGCAGCGGTTTGATCCGGGCGCGGGGCCGGGCCTGAAGCAGGGTTAAAAAAGAGGCCTCATCGACCTCCTCCCAGATATCGGGACCAAGGCGGGGCAGCCCGGCAGCGTCCCGCTCATCCGGGTCTTCAAGAAGCCAGAATCCGCCGAACTTGCGCTGATCGTAAAAATAGAGGGCATCGCCGCCGGCGAAGGGCAGCTCCAATCTTAGATGCTCTACCCGGCCGGCGCAGTCTTCACCGGTTGCACCCGGGTAGCGGTAAATCAGCCGGCCGGTCATCCGCAGGTGAGCCAGCAGCATCCCCCGGTCGAGCGAGAAAAGCAGGTATTTGCCTTTTCGCCCCAGCTTCTTGATGCGGCGCCCCCCGAGGCGGCGGCAGAACTGCTCCGTTCCGGGATAGTGCACCGCCCCGGTAAAGTGAATTACCGGTACCGCAAATTCTTTACCGCAAACCAGCGGGATCAGCTCCCGCCGGATGACCTCGACTTCGGGCAGTTCGGGCACAGTGTTACCTCCAGACAGCAGATGCTAGTTTGACTGATTTTGCAGCGGTCGCCACGGCTTCAGTTCGGCCCAGTTGACGCCGCACTTGAGATCGACCTTCAAAGGTATCTCGAGGGAGCAGGCCTGCTCCATGTCCCGCCGGATCACCGGGGCAAAAAAGTTCAATTCGCTTTCATCAATTTCAAAAAGAAGTTCGTCATGTATCTGCAGCAGCAGCCGCGCTCTGAAGCCGCCGTCGCGGATGGTCCTGGCCACGCGCAGCATGGCCAGCTTGATGATATCGGCCGCCGAGCCCTGGACCGGGGTATTGCGGGCCATCCGCTCGGCAAAGCTGCGCCGGCCGAAGTGAGAAGAGCGGATCTCGGGAAGGTAGCGCCGCCGCTCCATCAGGGTGGTGACATAGCCGTCCTCGCGGGCTCCGTCGATAACCCGCTGCATATATTCCCTGACCCCTTTGTAGCGCAAAAAATAGTTCTCGATATAGCGCTGCGCCTCCTGACGGGAAACCCCGAGGCCCTGGGCCAGCCCGTAATCGCTGATCCCGTAGATGATCCCGAAATTGACCGCCTTGGCCTTCTCGCGCATCGCCGCGCTGACCTCTTCGGGAGCGACGTGAAAAACTTCGGCCGCGGTGCGGCGGTGGATATCTTCATCTTTGCGGAAGGCGTCGAGCAAAATCGAATCGCCCGATAGGTGGGCCAGCACCCGCAGCTCGATCTGTGAATAATCGGCGGCCAGAAAAACCCGGCCGCTGCGGGAAGGGATGAAGGCAAGGCGGATCCGCCTCCCCTCCTCCAGGCGGATGGGGATGTTCTGCAAATTCGGATCGCTGCTGCTGAGACGCCCCGTTGCCGTAACAGTCTGGTTGAAGGTGGTGTAGATCTTATTATCGCCGCCGTCCACCAGGGGCAGCAGCCCTGAAAGATAGGTCCCCTCGAGCTTGATCAGCTGGCGGTAATGCAGGATTTCGGCAACAATCTCGTGCTGCGGGGCCAGCTCCTCCAGCACCCGCGCATCGGTGGAATAGCCGGTTTTGGTCTTGCGCACCACCGGCAGCTTCAATTTTTCAAATAGGATTGCCGCCAGCTGCTGCGGCGAATTCAGGTTGAAGCTCTCCCCGGCGAGGGTGTATATCTTCGCCTCAAGGCGGTCAATGCGGCTGCGGATCTCGGAGGTAAGATCGTGCAGCAGCGGCAGATCAACGGCGATCCCCTGCCGCTCCATCGCGGCCAGCACCGCCGCCAGGGGCAGCTCGAGGCTGTAGTAGAGCCGGTCCAGCGAATGCTCTGCCAGGCGGGCGGCGAGTTTCTCCTGCAAGGAAAAGAGAGAAGCGGCGCGTGTCGCCAGGATGCGGCCGCGCTGCTCCGCGGAAAGCGGCTCCCGGCGGCGTCCCCGGCCGGCAGGTTCCGGCGCCGGCAGGCCCAGATAATCGCATAAAAGCTCGTCCAGTTCATAGCGGCCGCGGCCGGGATCCAGAAGGTAAGCGGCCAGCCGGCAGTCAAAGCTAAACGGCGGCTCTTCCAGGCCGGCATGACGGAAAAAGCTGTAGAAGTATTTAATTTCATGGCCGATCAGGCTGCCGGAGCAGCGTTCAAAGGCCCGCGTAAACAGTTTCCAGAGTTCCGCCGGACGATCAAAATCCGCCGGTTGCAGATAGTAACAGCGCTCTTCATCAAAAGCAAAGGCCAGCAGTTCAGGGGGGCAGCGCCAGTAAGGGCGCCCCGGCGCCGTCTCCGCCAGCAGGGCCATCTTCGCTCCCTTTTCAAGTCCGTCAAAAAGCGCTGACAGCTGCGCAAAGCCGGTCACCGGTTTGCCGCGCAGCGGCGGGGCGGCGGCTTCACCTGCCGCCCCGGGAGACAGCGCGGCCACCCTTTCGGCAAAACTTTTAAACTCGAGCTCTTGAAAAAGCGCCAGCAGTTTTCCATGATCGGGCTCTTCACGCCGGCAGCAGTCGCGGGTAAACTGCAGCGGCAGGTTGCGCCGGATCGTGTTCAGCTCCCGCCCGGTAAAAAGCAGCTCGCGGTTTTCTTCCAGGTTCTCTCTCAATTTTCCTTTTAGCAGGGGTAGAGAACCGAGGATTCCTTCTATGGAACCGAAGTCTGTTAGCAGACGCCGGGCAGTCTTATCGCCGACGCCCGGGATGCCGGGGATGTTGTCGGAAGGATCGCCCTTGAGCGACTTGAAATCAACCCACTGCTCCGGGGCCAGGCCGAAACGTTCCTGCAGGTAAGCCCGGTTGCAGCGGTCAACCTGGGTAATCCCCCGCCGCGTCAGCAGAACCTCCACGGCATCGTCGACCAGCTGCAGCAGATCCGCATCGCCGGAGACGACCACCGCCTCGAGCTGCTCCTCCCCGGCCTTTTTCACAAGGAAACCGATGACATCATCCGCTTCGAAACCCGCCACCTCGAAAACGGAAATCCGCATCGCCTCGAGAACTTCGCGGGTCCGGGCCATCTGCTCCCCCAGCTCCTGCGGAGTTTTCTCGCGGTGTCCCTTGTAGTCGGCGTAGATCTGCCGGCGAAACGAAGGGCCGGGCGGGTCGACGGCCACGGCTATGTAATCGGGCTGCTCCTCTTCGAGAAGCTTGAACAGCATGCTCAAAAAGCCGTAAACGGCGTTGGTATGCTCCCCGCGGGCGGTCTGCATCGTCGGCGGCAGCGCATAAAAAGCGCGGTGAATCAAACTATTCCCATCAATAATGACAAACTTCTCTTTCCGCTTCTCTGTCAAACTTCTATCTCCTTCTCAAGTGACAGAAGACGTTTCTCTGTCACGCTTCTTCTCCCTGGCTCTCCCGGGCATAATAAGACACCTTCATTTCGAAGCATAGCACCCCGAAATAAAGGTGTCAATGTAATGGAACCAGATATTTACACCGCTGGTCACTTTCACTTTTGGGTAAAAATGAGGTGTCAGAGAACCGTCCCCTGTCACCTT
>CAZPET010000013.1:0-15368 GCA_964585625.1 uncultured Syntrophomonadaceae bacterium | reverse complement strand
TACGACCTGGGAGTTGATGTCCCTCCTGAAAAGTTTATCAAGGCGATAAAAGAGACCGGGGCTTCAATTATAGGAATATGCGTCCTTCTGACATACTGTATCGGATCGGTTAAAAAGGTGGTAGATCTCCTGGTCGAGACGGGGCTCAGAGATAAGGTTACCCTGGTCCTGGGAGGTTACCCGGTAAATGCCCAGGTCAGTGAATTTACCGGGGTGGATTATTATGGTGATGACGCTCTTCAAGCGCTGGAGATTGTCAAAAACATTTCCAGTACAGACAGATAGTCAATAATCAATTAAGGTCCCTTGCAACAGCAAAAAGATTAATGACACCTTCTAGAGACGTCTATATGCCGGAACGAGCAGAAGTACAGAAAAACCACATAGTTGTTAGTAGGAGTGTAGGCGATTCTTAGTTCAAAGGAGCTAGCCCTGACTGCTATCCGGCGACATCCGGTAGACCGGATTCCCAAAGGTGAGCTCTGCATTGAGGATGGTGTCATTGAAAGGGAGTTGAACAGCTCCCGGGTTGGTTTTGCGGAGAGGTTCGAGTTCGTCTCCCGGCTTGAGCTCGATCTGATCTGCCTTTCGCCTGTTTACGATGCCTCCGGCAAGGTTCCACCCGTCTCCCGGGTTCATTGGCCCGATTTGAAGCAGTGGGTGCTGGAGACGCCGCTCTTTTCCTTTGCCCTGATCGATGGCGCTTTCGGGTGGGGGGGGCGCATTCTAGATTACAATCAATTTTTAACAATGTCGTATCGAAATGAAACGGCCCTTGTTGACCTGGTCACCTCCGTGGAAAAGCTTAATCTTGAACTGGTGAGGCGTTTAAGCGCCGGGGGAGTCGACGGGATCATCATTGCCGAAGATATCGCCTATCAAAAAGGCCTTCTAATCAGTCCGCATACTATCCGCAAATACTTTATTCCATCGCTGGCCAGACAGGCAGAAGCAGTTACACGCGCTGGAATGGCCCTCTTTTACCATTCGGATGGCAATTATAGCGAGCTTCTCCCCGACCTGGTTGCAGCCGGGTTTGACGGCCTGCACTGTGTTGACCGGCAGTCCGGGATGGAGCTGTCTGCACTGCAGCGCGAATACGGCGACAGGCTCTGCTTCTGGGGTACGCTGGACCCCGGTGAGCTGACGGTGAAGCGAGATCCTGCTTACCTGCAGCAGTTGCGGCAGCAGATTTGCAGCGAGGCCTCGCCGAGCGGCTATATTTTGGGAACAACCAGCGGTATTTTTGAGGGGATTTGCCTCACCAATCTTAAAGAGATTTACCGGATGGTATGAGTCCGAAACGATACCCCGGGTAACCTCCGTATGGGACTTGTCATAACCCTGCCTTATTTTACACAGCGCGTTGGATTGGAAGCGTAAAAAAACACCCACCTCTTTTTCGGGCCGATCTTCTTTTATTCGTCCCGTTTTTTATTTGCTACCGAAGCTGCCTTCTGCAGGAATTAAGAAAGACAAAATAGAATAATATTTCAGTGAACTAAGATAATGCAGAAAGGTGATAATGATGGGATATCAAACAATTGTATTTGAGAAGTTGGGACATGTAGGCAAGATCACCCTGAACCGCCCCGACCGGCTGAATGCAATCAATGCCGCTCTGGGCTCTGAATTGAAGGAGGCGCTCGAGGAGGCCGCCGCAGACGATGAGGTCAGGGTGCTGGTGATTACCGGCAACCCCCGGATCAGGGAAAAAGACGGAAAAACAGAGGTCAAGTACTGTTTTTCCGCAGGTTGGGATCTCTCCGAAGCAGGGGCCGTGGAACCGGTGCCTGAGCTGATCGCCGCTTCGGAAAAACCGGTTATCGCCATGGTCAACGGTTTTGCCCTGGGCGGGGGGTGCGAAATCGCCCTGGCCTGCGATTTTATCTATGTTTCGGATAACTCCGAACTGGGGCTTCCGGAAATCAACCGCGGCCTTTTACCCGGTTGGGGCGGCACGCAGCGCCTGCCGCGGCGGATCGGCGTGCCGAAGGCGAAACATATGATTCTAACCGGTGAGACGGTCAGCGGTAAAGAGGCTGCAGAGATGGGCCTGGCCGATCTCTCTGTCCCCATGGAGCAGCTTGAGGAGACGGTAATGGCTTTTGCAGAGAAACTGGCCACCAAGCCCCCGCTGGGGCTGCGCAAGATCAAAAAGGTGATCAACCGGGGCAGCGATGTCGATTTTGCGTCTGGAATTCAACTGGAGCAGGAAGCGCTTGGTTTTCTTACCCAGACAGAAGATTTTCAGGAGGGCATTGCTGCTTTCATGGAAAAAAGGGAGCCCCGCTGGAAGGGAAGATAGGCTTGAAAGGACCGCAAAGTTATATTATTTTTGCAGGAGGTGTTTCTTCTGACGGGAAAATGGTATATTACCCAGCAAACCTTGCCTGCACTGTTGAATCGCAACGCTCTTCGCTTCGGGACCCGCCGGGCGCAGTGGTGGAAGGATGGACCCGGGAGCACCGCCTCGCTTAACTACGCTGAATTATGGCTCCTGGTCAAAGAGGCGGCGGCAGGCCTGATGGAACTGGGGTTGGAAAAAGGAGACCGCGCCGCGGTTATGGCCTATACCAGCCCGCAGTGGGTTTGGGCCGATTACGCGATCATCTGCGCCGCGGGGGTATCGGTAAGTATCTACCCGACCCTTTCGGCCAAGGAAGTCCTCTATATGGTCAATGATTCAGGAGCGAAATTTCTTTTCGTGCACGACGAGCTGATCTTGAACCGGATCAGCGAAGTCCGTCCGCAGATGACCTCGCTTAAAAAAATCATACTATTAAACGGCAGCAATACGCAAGGCCGGCCGGATGTGCTTACCTTTGAGCAGTTGCGGCAGCTGGGGATAGGGCTGCTGACACGCGAACGCCACGCCTTTGAGAAACGGTGGCGCTCGGTTGAGCTCACCGATATGATGACCATCGTGTACACTTCAGGGACGACGGGCCGGCAAAAAGGAGCTGTTCACACCCATCTCAGTTTTAATGCTGCCTGCTGCCGTGATCTGCGGATTGTCCCGCCTTACCGGCCTGATGATGTTTTACTCTCTATCCTTCCCCTGGCACACACTTATGAAAGAGAGTGCGGCCACGGCACCGCCACCATGGCCGCGGTGTCGATCGCCTATTCTTCGCCGCAAACCCTGCTGGAGGACCTGGAGATATTTAAACCGACGGTGTTCATGTCGGTGCCGCGGATATACGAACGCATCTACATGGCCCTGCGCGAGACAACATCCGGTTCGCTCCTGAAGAGGGCGATCTTCAAATTTGCCATGAGGACCGGGCTCAAATTGACGGAAGCAAGGGCCGATGCTGACGGCTTTGTCGATATGTCCGAAGGGGTTGACTTCACCGGGGGGGTCGGCCCGGGACTGCTATTCAAATACAGGCTGGCCGACGCCCTTGTTTTCAAAAAGGTCCGCGCTAAACTGGGCGGCCGTTTTCGTTTTGCCTTCTCTGCCGCCGGATCCCTGGCGGCGGATCTCTGCAAGGTTTTTATGGCCATGGGGTTGCGAATTTACGAGGGATACGGCTCCACCGAAACCTGCAATACCGTTAACCTTAACCTGCCCCACAAGGTGCTCCCCGGTTCCATCGGCCCCCTGTGCAACGGTGTGGAGGGGCGGATCAGCGATATCGGCGAGTGGGAAGTCCGCGGTGACAACAACTTCCTTGGTTACTGGAATAACCCGGAGGCGACCCGGGAGGCTTTTACCGAAGACGGTTTCTACAAAACCGGGGATATAGTCGAGATGCTCCCCGACGGCTACATCAAGATTGTCGACCGGATCAAGGGGATCATGGTCCTGGATACCGGAAAAAACGTGCCGGCGGCAAAGATCGAATCTCTTTTTGCCGTGTCCGCTTACATTGACCAGGTGGTGCCGGTTGCCGATGAAAGACCCTTTGTCTCCGCCCTGATTGTGCCGAACTTCGAGGCTGTCTGCGAGCTGTTTGATCAAGAGGGTATTCCCTATGATAGAGAAACCCTGGAATACGTGGAACAGGGCGCCACCCGGATCTGCATTGCCGCGGGAGATGAGCTGATCAATCATCCCAGGCTGCACCAGCTGGTAGATGAAGAGGTCAACCGGGCAAACCTTGAGCTGGAAGACCATGAACAGATCAAAAAATACATTATTCTTAAACGCCGCCTGACTGAGGAGACCGGTGAGATTACTCCTACGCTGAAATTAAAGCGCAATGTCGTTTTAAATAACTTTTCCCGGGAAATAGAAGAAATTTACGGTGAGAACAGGGTTAAACCGGGCACGGTCGCTTAAGAAAAACAAGGCGCGGAGGAGGATGAATCGCCACCGCGCCCTTTTGTCTGAAAGTATGACCTTCTTTTCAAGGGTAGTTGAACAAGTTAAATTTTAGCAACATTTATCTTTGGATAAAGGGATTTCTCCGAAACTTGTCGAAAATGTGAACCTGAACCAAAACCGTAAAAGGAAGCGTGGCTAACTTGAGACGGTTTTATATTCTCATTATCTGCCTGTTTATCGTGTTGGTCACAGGCTCTTGCGCCTTTACCGACCGGCTTGCGCTCAGTGATACAACCGGGACGGTATCCCCGGAGCACGGCGTTGAACCGGTCCGGACAGAGATGAAGCTTTATTTTCGCAACAACAACTACAATTCCGCAGATCCGGGATCAACTCCGGTGATCCCTGTAACCAGGTCTGTGCCCCGGGATGAGCTTACCGCCCGGTTTACGCTTAATGCGCTGATCTCGGGTCCGTCGCCGGGAGAGAAGAGCGGCTTTGATGCCGGTCCGGTCATAAACGGTGCCGATTTGCATATTGATGACATTTACATCAAAAACGGCATCTGCGTGGTCCACCTCTCCTCTTCTCATCCGCTGCCCCTCTACAATTATGAGAATCAAACCGATGTGCAGGCGGAAGCTGTTTTTGCCCAATCCCTGCTGCTCTCTCTGGCCGGTCTGCCCCGGGTTGAAGCGGTCTGGCTGTTCCATGACGGAAACCCCTGGCAAAGCAGCGCCGTCGATTGGCTTTGCCCCCTGGCCCCCCCGGGTCCGGGAGTTAACTACACTCTTTACTTTTGCCGGGAGTCAACTTCTTATTTTACCGGACAAGGGGTGGGGTTTCTGGAACCTGTCCAGATCAGACTTTTTTCTTCCGACGATCCTCGTATCGAGGCCTGCCCGTTCAAAAGAGTCATTGATCTGCTCGCACAGGATTATGACCCGTCACACAAGGCTCCGCTGCCCCAAGAGGTTCATGTTCTCAGTTTTAACTTGAGCGATCACGTGTTGATCATAGACCTGGCCGGCCCCTTTCATGTAAACCCTCAACAAGCCCGTGCTTTTGCCGGAGCCCTGGTGTATACGTTTACCGGGTTGCCGGAAATAGATGCCGTCATGGTGACTGTTGAGGGCCAGACCTGGGAGAACGGCGGTATTGTCTGGGATCACCCTCTCTACAGGGATGATTTTAAGCGGGAGATGGATTCGTCGGTTAGCCGTTCCGGTTTTACCGGGTATTAAGTGAAGGGAGAACTGCCGTGTACGAACCGGCCTTTTGCTGGGGCGCCCTGAACCTGCCCTTTTCCAGCCTTACTTTTTTTGCGGCGGTGGTCATCTGCCTGGTGATGACTTACATTGAGGGGCGGCGGAAGATGCTTCCCGAATCAAGGCTGATTGATTTTTTGCTGCTGGCCCTGGTCGGCGGGATGGCCGGGGGCAGGCTGGTTTATGCAGCTCTCCTTGATCCTGTTTACTATTTTGGACAGCCTCTGCGCCTGCTTTATATTCAGGACTGTAGCTTCAGTTTCTGGGGCGGCCTCACCTGTGCCTTTGTCGTGATCTCGTTTTGGGCGTATCGCGGAAATCTGATCGTGGAGCGTTATCTCGATGCCGCGGCGCCGGCCCTGGCCTTCTGCCTCTCCTGCGGATATATCGGTGCTCAATTACAGGGGTGGCCCATGGACACTCCCTTTCCCTGGGCCGTCATCGATGGAGGAGGGCACTATCACCCTGACGGCGTTTACGCCATTATCTTGTTCATGGCGGTTTACCTTGTCCTTAAACGCCGCCGTCCCAGGGCTGCTTACGAAGGCGAGCTCTTTATCTGGTTCCTGCTTGGCTGCAGCGCGATCAATATCCTGCTGGATTTCATCCGTAACCTGCCGCGGGTATGGGGAATCTTTACTGCCGGGCAGCTGTTTTCCATAGTGGCTGCGGCCTTTGCTCTCTTTTTTATCATTGCCGGTCCACAAATAACTATTTCTTTTTCTTATCTGGGCCGCACTGCTTACCGGCAAAAGCCTGCCGAAACAGCGGCGCTCTTTTTATGGCACCTGCTCCTGACCGGGGGGATGGTGCTGTCGTATTACTGGATTCACCGGCCGCCTACATTTCTATAAGCACGGCTTCCACGCTGTCCAGAGCTGCCGCTGTCAAACCGGTGATATCGAGAGCCGCCTCCGCCCCGACCACCTTTTCCTTCCTGGGCCGGGTAGCCGGATGGCGCGGCAGAAAAAGGGTGCAGCAATCTTCATAAGGGCGGATCGAGATCTCGTAGGTGCCGGTTTTTTCAGCGAGAGTGATGATATCGTGCTTGTCCATGCCCAGAAGAGGCCTTAGTATCAGCATCGATGTAACGCTGTCTATCACCATCATGCTCTCGAGAGTCTGGCTGGCCACCTGGCCCAGGCTCTCCCCGGTAACCAGCGCCTGCAGGCCGCGGCTGTGGGAGAGCTTCTCGGCAATACGCATCATCATCCGCCGCAGCAGGATGATCCCCAGTTCCGAAGGGCAGCGGGTGTGGATCTCCTTCTGTATATCGGTAACGCTGACCAGGTGAAGCCGGATCTTGCCGCCGGACAAAGAGAGGTTGCGGCAGAGATCGATTACTTTCTCGCGGGAGCGCTGGCCGGTAAAAGGATAGCTGTGAAAGTGCAGCGCTTCCAGGCTGAGGCCTCGTTTCATCGCCATCCACCCGGCTACGGGGCTGTCGATGCCGCCGGAAAGCAGCAGCAGCGCCCGGCCGGTCACGCCGACCGGGAGTCCTCCCGGCCCGGCCACACGGTCGTGATAAAGATAAGCTTCTTTGGAACCGACTTCGATAAAAACCCGGAATGAAGGATCGTGGAGATCGACCTTTAAACGGGGGTGTGTTTCCAGGATCGCGGCGCCGATGATCCGGTTTAACTCGGGAGAGGTCAGGGGAAAACTTTTGTTTGAACGGCGGGCTTCTACCTTGAAGCTGTCCCCGGGCAGCGGCCTGCTTTCCACCAGCTCCAGCGCTTTCTCTTTAATCGCTTCGAGATCAAGGGGGGCTGTTGTGACAATGCTTACTGAAACTACTCCAAAAACCCTGCTCAGCCGTCCGGTGATCTCCTCTTCTTCAGCAGCCGGTCCTGTAACGAGAAAACGGCCGTGCATCCGGAAAACCCGGGTGTCGAGCCCCTTGAGCGCAGATTTCAGATTGTTAAAGAGTGTCCTTTCAAAAAAACTCCTGTTTTTACCTTTCAAGGCAATTTCACCGTAACGGATCAGGAATGTGGCCGGCATTTCTCCCCTTCCTTTCTTTTTCCGGTTACCGGCTGTGGAAAGCTCTCAATTCACGCACCGCGGAAACAATCTGCTTGATCACCGGGTCAATTTCCGCTTCGTCATTGAAAGAAGAGAAACTGAAGCGCAGGGAGCTGGAGAGCCGGCTTTCATCGAGGCCGATCGCTGCAAGCACATGGCTCGGTTCCGGATGGCGGGAATGACAGGCTGCGCCCGGAGACGCATAGATCTCCTTTTCTTCGAGGATGCGCAGTAAAACCTCGGCCTTTACGCCGGGGAAAGAGAGGTTGATGATATGCGGCGCCGCTTCTTCAGGCGGCGGTCCATTAAGGTAAAGTTCTACGCCGGTTTGCTGCAGCCCCCGGTAAAACTTCTCTTTCAACCGGTAAAGCCGGGCCGTACTCTCATCCAGCTTCGCGGCGTTGAGCCTGGCGGCCAGACCGAAACCGGCGATGGCGGCGGTATTTTCAGTGCCCGGGCGGAGCGCCCCTTCCTGTTCTCCTCCCTGAAACAGCGGCTGCAGGGCAACCCCTTTTCTTACCCAGAGTGCTCCCACCCCCTTGGGGCCGTGGATCTTGTGGGAGCTGCAGCTGTAAAGATCGGCCTGCCAGCGCTGCAGTGATGCCGGAATCTTGGCAAAGGACTGGACCCCGTCAACATGGTAGAGCGTTTGCGGGTTGCGCTCTTTTACCACCGCCCCGATCTTCTCCAGGGGCTGGATCGTGCCGATCTCATTGTTGACATGGATCGTGCTGACGAGGATTGTCTCATTCCCGATGATCCTGGAAAGCTGATCCAGGTTCAGGTAGCCCTGCCGGTCCACCGGAAGAAAGCTTACCGTAAAACCTTCTTCTTCAAGCATGCGGCAGCAGTTGAGGACCGAAGGATGCTCGATCTGCGTGGTAATAATGTGCCCGCCCCGGCGCCTCCGCCGGTAAGCCGCTCCTTTAAGCGCCAGATTATTGGACTCAGTGCCGCCCGAAGTAAAATAAATCTCATCTTCCCGGCATCGTAAAAGTGATGCGATGCCGCGGCGGGCTTCATCAAGCAGCTTCTCAGCCGCAATTCCCCTGGCGTGGAGCGAGGAGGGGTTGCCGTAGTTGTCTCTCTGGATGCGGCTGAGAAGCTCGATCACCTCGTCAAAAGGGCGGGTTGTGGCGCTGTTGTCCAGGTAGATTTCGGTCACAAGATACACCTCGGCGGCTTGGAATTCCAGCTCCAGACTTCAAGCCCGGGTTCCGGGCTATACAGATACCACCTCTTTGATGGCGGGTACTTCCTGCATCAGAACCCGTTCAATACCCTGCTTCAAAGTCTGCGTAGCCATGGGGCAGCCGTGGCAGGCCCCGGTCAGTTTTACCTTGACGATGCCGTCTTCAGTAACTTCAACCACCTCGACATCGCCGCCGTCGCGCTGCAGGGCCGGACGAATCTTTAGCAAAGCCTGTTCAACCTGTTCTCTCATGCGGTCTCCTCCTTCATGATTTCATTATGCCTCCCCCGGCACATGGATTATACCATATTTGACCGGGGCAAAGTAGAAGCCGGACGGTCCAGGCAATTGAGAAGAAGCCCGGGCAAAAGCCAAAGGCCAAAGGTTGACAAAAGCGAAGTTTTACCGTCATAATATCCCTATACAAAAACATTGGGGGAAGGAAGTATGTGCCAATGGTTCTGCCAGAAATAAAAGAGAAGATCGCTGCTTTGAAAGCAGAACGGAAGGCAGTTATTCTGGCTCATAATTACCAGGTGGAAGAGGTTCAGGATCTGGCCGACCATACCGGGGATTCATTTGAGCTCAGCCGCATCGCCGCGGCCGTCGAGGCCGAGGTCATAGTTTTCTGCGGCGTTCATTTCATGGCTGAAAGCGCGGCTATCCTTGCTCCTGACAAAGTAGTTCTGCTTCCCGAGAAGGCGGCCGGCTGCCCCATGGCGGACATGGTTACACCCGCAGCGCTGCGCCAGTATAAGGAGAAATATCCCGATGCCGCCGTGGTCACCTATATCAATTCTTCCGCCGCGGTCAAAGCGGAAAGCGACATCTGCGCAACCTCGGCAAATGCCGCTGCCGTGGTCAATTCGCTTGAAGCCGGGCGGATCATCTTTACTCCCGATCAAAACCTGGCGCATTTTGTCTCCCGCCACACTGATAAGGAGATTATCCCCTGGCCGGGTTACTGTATCACTCACCACCGCATTTCTCCCGAAGATATTGTCAGGGCCCGCCGGGCTCACCCGGGAGCGGTCGTGATCGTACATCCCGAATGCCGCCCCGGGGTGGCGGAGCTGGCTGACGCCGTTCTCGGGACCGGCGGCATGATCCGATTTGTCAAAGAGACAGATGCGGCAGAGGTAATTGTGGGAACCGAAGCCGGGATGATCCACCGGTTACGCGCAGAGCGTCCCGATCTAAAGTATTATACGCCCACTCCATGCCTGATCTGTCCGAACATGAAATATACCACCCCCGACAAGGTGCTCTCCTCGCTGGAAAATATGCATCACCGTGTAACTGTCCCCCCTGAAATACGGGAGCGGGCGGCTGAAGCTCTCCGGCGGATGCTGGCCGTCCCCTCATCCTGAGGAGCGGCAGGATGAACCCGGAAGATGGGGGCAGGACTGATTTCATTGTTGTCGGCTCGGGAATAGCCGGCCTCTATACAGCCATTCATCTGGCAGATTTCGGCCGGGTGACGGTTATAAGCAAACAGGGCTTATGCGCGGGCAACACCCGGTTTGCGCAGGGTGGTGTGGCGGCGGCGTTTTCTGCAGAAGATTCACCGGAACTGCACCTGGAAGATACCTGGCGGGCGGGGGGCGGTTTTGGTGACCGCGCAGCAATCAGTGTACTGGTACGCGAGGCGCCGGAGGTAATTGCCGATTTGATCAGGCGGGGGATACATTTTGACAGCCGCAACGGTGCGGTTGATCTGGGCCGGGAAGGGGCTCATTCCCGTAATAGGATCTGGCATATCGGCGGGGATGCTACCGGAAAGGCGCTGCTTAAAGCTCTGCTGCGGGAGGCCAAAAAGAAGAAGATACATTTCCTCGAGAACGCTTTTGTGGAGCGTCTTATTGTAGGCGAGGACGGCTGCCGCGGGGTCTGTTTCTTTGCAGGCAGGCAAAGTTTTCTGCTCCGGGCCGGTGCGGTTATTATGGCGAGTGGTGGATGCGGGCAGGTTTACCGTTATTCAACCGGCGCCGGGGAGGTTACAGGTGACGGCCTGGCAATGGCCTTTTGGGCCGGTGCCGTCTTGCGCGACCTCGAGTTTTTTCAATTTCATCCGACCGTATTCTTCCCGCCGCGCGATGCTCCCTTTCTGATCACCGAAGCGGTGCGCGGCGAAGGCGCGTACCTGGTTAACCATGGCGGGGACAGGTTTGCCGCGAATTACCATCCGCTGGGTGAGCTGGGCCCGCGGGATGTGCTCTCCAGGGCGATCTTGATGGAGCAGAGCAGGAACGGCCGGCCGGTCTACCTCGATCTGCGACACCTGGGAGCGGCTTTTATCCGTGACCGTTTTCCCACGGTTTACCGCCGCTGCCTGGAATGGGGCCTGGATATTACCTGTGAGCGAATTCCCGTTTCACCGGCGGCGCACTACCTGGTCGGCGGGATCGAGGTGGATCTGGAAGGACGCACCTCGGTAAGAAACCTTTTCGCAGTCGGTGAAGTTGCTTCGACGGGCGTACACGGAGCCAACCGCTTGGCCAGCAATTCACTCCTGGAAGGCCTGGTTTTCGGGCGCCGGGTTGCCGGCGCAGCAGCGGCCGCCTGCGTGAGAGACCGGGCCGGTGGAAGGGAAAATGAATCTCTGCCGGAAGTGGACCGCGGTGAATCCACCCCCGGGCAGGATTCTGCCTGCCGGGCAGTGAGACCGTTGCTGCAAAAGCTGCTCTGGGAAAATGTCGGCCTTATTCGTAACGCCTCCGGGCTGGAATCGGCGCTGGCCCAGCTTAAACAGTGGCTGCCGTTGCTCAACCGCCGTTTTATAAATCGCAGCTTGTGCGAAACACAAAATATGATTCTTCTGGGGGCGATGATGGCCGGGGCGGCGGCCGCACGCTGCGAGAGCAGGGGGTGCCATTACCGTGCCGAATTTCCGGAGAGCGATCCGCGGTTCCAAGGAACGCACCTGATCTTTCAAAACCAGGTAAAGGATGCCGGAAATTTAACGGATGAATATTTACAGGCCCGGTATGTATCATCGATTAACGGAACCGGCAGCGAGTAACCTTCGCTCTGCGGGAGCCTTACATTTATAATGTAGACGATCTGTTGTTTCAAGGAGGTTATGTTTATGCTATCGAGGCAATTTATCAAAGAAACAGTCGGAAATGCCCTCCGGGAAGATCTTGAATACGGGGATGTGACCACCGAAGCAATCGTCTCTCCGCAGGCGGAAGGGAAGGGGTCCATTTATGCCCGGGAGGACGGGGTTATTGCCGGCCTGCCGCTGGCGGAATATGCTTTCAAAGATCTCGACGAGAATCTTGACTGCACCCGCCTGGTTGAGGAGGGCGAGAGTGTCAGGGCCGGGCAGCCGGTTATGAGGATCAGCGGACGGCTGCAGCCGCTTCTTTCTGCCGAAAGAACCGCCCTGAACTTCTTGCAGCGCCTTTCAGGGATCGCCACCCTGACGGCGACCTGGGTCAAAGAGCTGGAGGGTTTTCCGGTGAAACTGGCCGATACCCGGAAAAACACGCCCGGCCTGCGGGTTCTGGAAAAATACGCGGTCCGCACCGGCGGAGGGCTGAACCACCGCTTCTCCCTTGACAGCGGTATCCTGATCAAGGATAACCATATCAGCGCCGCCGGCGGGATTGCCGCGGCGGTAAATGCGGTCCGCGCGCGCGGTTCTTTTATCTGGCGCATAGAGGTCGAGGTCACCAACCTGGAGCAGCTTGAAGAGGCGCTGGCCGCAGGTGTAGAGTTAATCTTGCTCGACAACATGGAGACGCCTGCGATCAAGGAGGCCGTGCAAATTACCGCCGGGCGCGCTCTGCTGGAGGCTTCCGGGAATATCGGCTTTGAGCGGCTGCGGGAGGTCGCCGCTGCCGGTGTTGATTATATCTCCTGCGGGGCCCTGACTCATTCTTACCGCTCTCTGGACCTGAACATGTTGTTGGATACAGATCGGGAGAACTGATCTGATTAAAGGAGGTCAAAGACAGTATGTCTCGCGATCAACTTTATGATCTGGTCATCCTGGGGGGAGGTCCCGCCGGTGTATCCGCCGCGATATACGGCGCCCGCGCGGGATTGTCGGTGATTATTCTGGAGAAGATGCTGATCGGCGGCCGGTTGGTCTCGGTGGACCGTATTGAAAATTATCCCGGTTTTCCCGAAGGTATTACCGGCCCCGAACTGGGGCTGCTTTTTGACAAGCATCTGCGGCGTTTCGAGGTCAGGATAGAGGCAACGCAGGCGGAGCAGGTTTCATTCAAGGGAGAACCGAAAAGGGTTTTTACCCCGGAAGGCGAGATTGCCGGGCGGGCGGTGGTGATCGCCACCGGCACCATGCCGAAACTGCTCCACGTGGAGGGTGAAGAAGATCTGCGCGGCCGGGGGATCTCGCACTGCGCCTCCTGTGATGCCGCCTTCTTCCGCGGCAAAGAGGTGGCGGTGGTGGGAGGCAGCAGCGCCGCGCTCGAGGAGACACTCTTTATCGCCCGTTTTGCCAAAAAGATTTATCTGATCCACAACCGCAGCTCTTTCCGGGCGGTGAAGGCGCTGCAGGATCAGGTCTTCGCCCTGCCAAACGTGGAGGTAATCTGGAACAGCACTGTCCAGAAGATAGAGGGCGAGCGCCGGGTTGCCGGACTGCGCCTGCTGCAGGAAGACCGCGAGCGGGAGCTGCCCGTCGACGGAGTCTTTGTTCTCACCGGCCGAATTCCCAGCACTACTTTTCTGCGTGACGAGGTGGCGCTGGACGAGAACGGCTATATTATCACCAACGAGTTCATGGAGACATCGCAATCGCGGGTTTACGCCGCCGGCGATGTCCGCCGCACCACCCTGCGCCAGATCGTGACCGCAGCGGCTGACGGGGCTGTCGCCGCCACCGCCGCCGCCCGCAGCCTGAATGCGGCAAGAGCAGACGAAACTGACTGAATCAGACCGGCCCCGGAGCGGAGACCTCCGGATAATCACTTTTTCTATTGGGATAATAGGAACAAGGTAAATTATCCGGGGTGGTGATCTGATGCGTCCTCTCTGGAAAGGCTCGGTCAGTTTCGGCCTGGTAAATATCCCGGTGCGGCTCTTTGCAGCCACCGAACAGAAGAATGTGCGCTTCCGCTACCTGCATGAACCCTGCCGGACCCCCGTTGAATACCGCAAAGTTTGCCCCACCTGCAACAAAGAAGTAGCCATGGATGAGATCGTCAAGGGTTACGAGTACGAGAAAGGACGCTTCGTCGTGATCGACGAGAGCGACTTCGCGCGTATCCCGGCGGAGACGACCAGGAGCATCGCCATTGTTGATTTTGTGCGCGGCGAAGAGGTCGACCCGATCTATTACGACCGCTCTTACTACCTCGCCCCCGGCGAGACCGGAGAGAAGGCCTTTCAGCTGCTGCTGCAGTCCATGGCCGAGGCGGGGATGGCGGCCATCGTCCGCATCGTCCTGCGCTCCCGGCAGGCCCTGGGGGTGCTGCGGGTTTATGGAGACTCACTGGCTCTTGAAACGATGTTTTATCCGGACGAGGTCCGGCCGACCACCGGGCTCCCGGCATGGAACCGCGATCTCAAGATGCAGGAAAATGAACTGCAGATGGCGCGCCAGCTGATCGAGAACCTGACCGCCCCCTTCTCACCGGAGAAATATACCGACGAATACCGCAAGGCGCTTCTGGAGATAATCGAAGGGAAAATCAAGGGTGAAGAGGTCTTTATCGCTCCCTCGCCGGAGAAGGGAGAGGTCATCGATCTGGTTGAAGCGCTGAAAGCCAGCGTGGAAGCGACCCGCAAAGCCGCCCGGGAGGAGGCCGGCCGCAGGAAACGGAAGAAAGCGGGCGCCGGTGTCTCTTAAACATTCATCCCCCGCCCTTGATTATTTTGCCGGAATTCAACCGATGGAGCCGGTAAGCAGAAAAGATCCGCTCGACAGCCCCGCCTATATTTATCAGATCAAGTGGGACGGGGTGCGGATCCTGGCCCTGATCGAACAGCGCCGGGTGATCTTGAAAAACCGCAAAGGTAAGCCGCGCACAGAGCAGTATCCGGAGCTGCAGATACTGGCTGAACTGGTTAAGGTCAAGAACGCCGTTCTCGACGGCGAAGTGATCGCTTTGGCCGGGGGGAAGCCCAGCTTCGCCCGGGTGATCCAGCGCGATTTTTGCCGCCGCGAGCCGGTGATCCGGGCGCTGCAGCGGCAGATTCCCTGTACCTACTGCCTTTTTGACCTGCTCTATCTGGACGGCGCCGACCTTACCGGCAGGTCCATCGAAGAGAGGCAGCGCCTGCTGGCGGAAATAGTCGAGGCGGCCCCCCCGCTTTACCTGAATGAGAATTTTCAGGAAGGGGAGGCTCTTTACCGGGAAATCGAGCAGGCAGAGCTGGAAGGGATCGTGGCCAAGAAAAAAGGGAGCCCTTACCGGAGCGGGCAGAAGTCCGCCGACTGGCTGAAGATCAAACCCCGCCGCCGTCAGCTCTGCGTTGTCGGAGGGCTGACCATGCCGGGAGGTTCCGTGGGTGCGCTGCTGCTGGGGGCCTACCGTGACGGGGAGCTGCTTTATATCGGCAAAGCGGGCTCCGGCCTGAAGAGAAATGATCTGCTGCTGCTGCGGGACTATGCGCTGCAGGGCGGCGCGGCCGAACC
>CAZPET010000012.1:5681-15516 GCA_964585625.1 uncultured Syntrophomonadaceae bacterium | reverse complement strand
CTAGCCATAAGTTTAGGTTACAATTTCACCCTGCCGCCAAATGATATTTATTTGGAGATACACTTGGATATAGTATACCGATAATTTTAACAATTGGGAAATAAGAAATAATTATATCCCTATTCGTGACCACCTTTACATAATATCCCTTTACCTGTGAGCCAGGGGGACGGTTACTTTGGCTCACCTTCCCTGGGTCATCTCCCCGGATCCTCCTTTGAAACATAGCCGAACCCCCCGTGTTAAGGAGCAAGAGAGGGCAAGTAATAATTAATTTACAGGTAAAACGAAACCTGATGTCAAATATAGAGACTGGGAGCGGTTGAGCCGATCGGGGGAGGCGCAAGCAGCTTATGCTCGACTACAGGGCCGAGGTATTTATTCATGTGGCGCAGTGCCTGAACATATCGCAGGCCGCCCGGGATCTTTACATTTCACAGCCGGCTGTGACTGCGGCTATACAGAAGCTGGAAGAACAATATGCCGTTAAACTTTTTTTGCGGAAGTCCTGGGGCCTGGAACTGACCCCGGCCGGAGTTCTACTTTACGCCCATCTGAAAGAGCTAAAAAAAATGTCCATCGGCCTGGAAAATGAGATGATGAAGCTAAGGGGCACCCTGCACGGCAAATTGTCAATCGGCGCTGCCCCTACTTTCGGCAACTATATCCTGCCCCGCCTGCTGGGCCTTTTCAGCAAATCTCATCCGGAAGTCAGTTATAGTTTGCATATAGGCAACAATGACCAGATTTATGCTTACCTGAAGGAAGGAAGGATTGAACTGGCTTTCCTGGTGGGCGCCCTTCCGGGCAAGAGGCTTGCCCCCAGGAAGGTGATGGAGGATGAGCTGATCCTGGTGGTATCGCCCCGGCATCCCTGGTCGGCCCGCGGCGCCGTAAGCGGCAGCGAACTGCCGGCCCTGCCGCTGATCCTGCGGGAAAGAGGCTCGGGCAGCCGTAAAGATATGGAAGAAGCATTTGCCGAAATGGGGCTGTCTCCCGAAGAGCTGAATGTAATTGCCGACTTCAACAGCTTCGAGGCCATTAAACAGGCCGTTCATGCTAACCTGGGCGCCGCCCTGATATCCCGCCTCGCTGTAAAAGGAGAGCTGGAACAGGGGCTGTTAAACTGTATAAGAATAGAAGGCGCTGACCTATCCAGAGATATATATGCTGCCACCCTGCCCGACGCCCGCCTTACAGAAGCTGCTTCCTGCCTCCTGCAGATTGTTTACAAGGAACTTGCCGATTTTCACCTGGATTAGAAACCAAGCCTGCCTGTTGCATTTCCCAGGCCGTATCCGCCCGAGATATCAACCACTTCTCCGGTCAGGTAGTCGGAGTCGGGCGAGGCAAAAAAGGCAACAACAGCAGCAACATCTGCCGGTGTCCCCAGACGGCCCAGGGGTGTGGCCCCGGCAATTTCCTCCTTCAATGCTTCAACCGTGGTCCCTTTTACCCCGGCCTCCATTTCCAGGCCCCACTGTTTCAACTCGGTCTGGATATCCCCGGGGCATAAGGCATTAACACAGATATTGAATGAGGCCAGCTCCAGCGCCATTGATTTGGTCAGCCCTAGTATTCCGGCCTTTGAAGCGCTATAGGCGTGCATCCACAAAGCTCCCCTGGTTGCAGCGCGCGAGGAGATATTGATGATTTTCCCGCCCCCGCTGTCGATCATCGACGGGACGACTTCCCGGCAGCAGAGGAAGGTCCCGGTCAGGTTAATGGCCAGGGTTTTCTCCCAGGCAGCCAGGGTAAACTGGGCCAGGGGCGCCGGGCCGGGAGAACCGCCGGCATTGTTGACCAGGATATCTATTTTCCCGAACTCCTTGATCGTTTCCCGAACCAGGTATTCTACCGAATCGGGATCCGTGATGTCGGCAAAAAGAGGCAGGGCCCTGCCTCCTTTACTGTTGATTGCTTCAGCAACTACCCAAAGTTCATCCGGCGCCCCTACCTTGTAATGGGGGAAATCGGAAAAAGTGCTTTCGATATCGGTTACCACAACAGAAGCCCCTTCTTCGGCCAGCCGCGCGGCGCATACAGAGCCGATCCCGTTTTTCCTGCCGCTGCCCGTAACCAGGGCCACCTTTCCATCAAAGCGCTTCATTGATCAAACTCCTTTCCTCGGAGTAGCGGCAAAACCGCTTTCCTCCAGTTACAGGTAGCTAGTTGATTTTCCAGGGTAAATCCATTCCTGAAAAACCGGTGTCTGGGTCAGTTTTTACGTTAATGCAGGAAGGCAGCCCGCTGTCCATAGCTTTTTCAAGGGCTGGTTTCAGGTCGGCCAGTTTTTCAACACGCACACCATACCCGCCCAGAGCGTCGACCATAAGATCATAGCGGACCGGCCCCAGCTCCACCCCGACGGTCCGTCCGTAATCCCGGCGCTGCCCGCGGCGAATCTGGCCCCATCCGCCGTCATTGGCAATTACCGCTATCACCGGCACATCATGGCGTACCGCGGTGTCAAATTCCATGGCGCTGAAACCAAATGCGCCGTCTCCCGTGATTAAAACAACCGGTCGTTTTGGATTGGCCAGCTTTCCTGCTATGGCAAAGGGGAGCCCGACGCCAAGGTGACCAAAAGCGCCGATCCAGATTAAAGATGAAGGGGAAAGAGCCTCCATGGTCAAGACGGCAAAACCGGCGATATCTCCTCCATCAACCACGAGCGATGCATCGGCCGGTAACAGCGAACTGAGCTCACGGCAAAGCACGGCCGGATGAATTGATTCAGCTGCAGGCTCGACACCCTGGACCGCCGATTCGCGGGCCGCTGCCCGCATTGCCTGGATCGTGTGGGGCCAAGATTCCTCAATCTGCATCTTTTCACGCTTTAAACTTTCTCTTAACTGCTCCAGGATAGCCTTGATATCACCTACCAGCCCGACAGCAGCCGGGCGGTTTTGACCGATTTCAGCGGCTTCGATATCAATATGTATGGTTTTTGTGCTCATCTTTAGAAGGGGCGGCCTGCCGTAACCCACTGTCCAATCCAGGCGTGTCCCCAGGATCAAAACAACATCAGCCTGCATCAGGCCAATGGGGAAAAACCCGCCTGCCAGATCGTGATTTTCAGGGAATGTGCCTCTTCCCATATTGCGGGTGTAGACCGGAATCCGCAGTGATTCTGCAAAATCGATCAGCCCGGCAGAGGCGCCGGACCAGAAAACTCCACTGCCGGCCAGGATAAGCGGCCGTTTTGCAGCGGCCAGCAGTTTGGCCGCCTCATTGATATCTTTTTCTTCGGCACAGGGGCGCAGCCTGGTGTAGTAATTCGCCGGAAAACGCACTTCTTCCAGCGCTTTTTTTTCATGCATGATGTCAACCGGAATCTCCAAAAATACCGGTCCCGGCTTTCCCGACACAGCCTGGCGGAAAGCAGCCGCCACATATTCAGGGATGCGCTCTACCTGGTAGACCTGGCGGGCCCACTTGGTTAAGGGGCGCAGCAGGGCCAACTGGTCAATATCCTGCATGGCGCCGATATCCCTCCGGGCCAGGGAACTTCGGCCCCCGATCAGCACCAGCGGTACTCCGCTCTGGGCTGCCACGGCCATACCGGGCAGGGCATTAACTACACCGGGTCCTGCTGTGACCACGGCAACCCCGGGCTTGCCTGTATAACGGGCCCACCCTTCGGCCATATGAACAGCGGCCTGTTCGTGGCGTGTATCTATAATCCGAATACCTTCAGCCAGACAACCGTTATAGATTGGGTTAATATGCCCCCCGCTAAGGCTAAAAATTGTTTCGACCCCTTCATTTTTCAACGCCCGGGCTACAAGACCGCCCCCCAAATATTCATTGTCCTGCAGCATAACCTTAAACCTCCTGTCCAGATATTTTATCGGTAAAACTCAAGCCTCCCGATGCCTACCTTATTCTTTAACAGCCCAGAGGGTATGCTTTGGCAAGATACCCTGGGTTTTATACAAATTATTCTGAATAGTTTTCCTTTCTCCTGCCCCGGCTACCAGACCAGCGGGGCAAAAATGAGGAAAGCTATAGTGATACAGAGCGGTATGACAATTGTTAAGAATATGCCGGGCCGGGCAAAGTCTTTAATTGAAAAATAACCGGAAGCATAAGGTATAACATTGGTCGGGCTGGAAGTAACCAGGATAAAAGCCATTGAAGTGGCCAAGGCCACGGGCCCGGCCAGGTACCACGGATTCAGATCCAGGGCTGCAGCCAGGGCAATGACCATGGGTATCAGGATTACTCCGGTAACGGTATTGCTCGAGAAAAAAATTTTCAGCAGCTCAACGCTTAAAACAGCAAGAAATATCCGCAGGGCCATGGTCAGGCTGCCGATGGGAGAGAAAAAGAGCATGGCCAGCCAGCGGGCTGCCCCCGTCTCAAATATCAGCATTCCCAGGGACAGTCCTGCCGCAATCAGGACAATTCCCCCCCAGTCAATGTCACTTTGCGCCTCTTTCCAGGTGATGATTCTCATCCCCGGTAGAAAGAGCGCTACAGCTGCGCCCAAGGCTACGGCTTCCAGGGGAATAGAAATTCCGGTGAGAGCTACCAGCAGGGGGTCGCCCAACCAGAAAAGAACAGCCAGGAGAAAAATAGAAAGAGCTTTCCACTCCGCAGCAGCCAGCCTTGTAGATATAATTGCTGCTTTGGCTCCGGAGCCGGCCTGCTCCGGAGCAATATCTTCCGGCGGAAAAACCCGGACCAGGATCAGGTAGGCAAGCGGCAGGATCATCAGGGCTGCAGGAACTCCAACCACCATCCAGGTTAAAAAGTTTATCGGAATTCCGGCCAATTCACGCAGACAACCAAGGGCAACGATATTGGCCCCGTTGCCAACCGGGGTAGTAATGCCGCCGATAGCCGGTCCCCAGGCCGTGGCAATCATCAACGCCCGCCCGAAATTACTTTCTAACGGTTTATGGCCCACCCTTTTCAGGATGGTGGTCGCCATGGGAAGTAAAATAGCGGCAACCGACATGTTAACAATCCACATTGATAAAAAAGCTCCCAGGGCCATAAAAGTAAATACAATCTTCCGGGGCTGCAAACCGATCCGGTGTATAATTATAGATGTCAAGCGATCGGCCAGTCCGGAACGGGTCAATCCGGCAGATAAAGTTAACACCCCGATGAAAAAGAGAACAACGGGATTGCCGAAACCGTAGGAAACAATATCGTTAAATGGAGCAAGCCCAAAAGCGAAGGCCAGCAGCAAACCGAAAAGTGCAGTCACCGGGAAAGGCAGCGCTTCAGTCATCCAGAGAATAACAACAAAGGTCAGCACGGCCAGAGAAGCCTTTCCTTCAATAGTCAGATGAACCAATCCCTCGGGTGATGAAAGAGGTTGTGGCAATGGCAGGAGGTATATTACAGCCATAATTGTGATGGCGAAAGCAACAATAAGATATTTATTTATTTCAGAAGGTCCTCTTTTTTTAGTAGAGGCGACTTTGTTTAGCATATATTACCGCCTTCTATGGTCATATATCTAATTATAAAGCCGGATGGAGATTTGTTGTAATTCTAATTGCAGATATGCCTATAAACTGTGTCTATATCAGTAGTGTCCGGTATAAAGGTGTAAATTCAGGTGGGCTGATAGTGGCGTAGGCAGGCGATCATCAAAAAAGACAAAAGCCTCCAACTATCGGTCGCCCCCGGAGTGCCTTACGATACCGATTTAAAAACAGGATGGAGCCTGCCATTGCCTACGAAACCATAAGGGGCTTAACCGGTAGAAAAGCTTGATCTGTCGGGGTTATTCAGCCATAACGCGGGCAAATAGCTATATAATAAGAATAAATTTCATCTCCGGTTTGTTAATGCTATATAATTGTTATGAACGCTGTCGGGGTTTGCCGGTTTTGAATAGTAGCAGGGGGAAGTTAGTTATGAATCAAGGGATGACATCCCGTGAAAGGGTAAAAGCAGCCTTTGAATTCCGTGAAGGTGACCGGGCTCCGATCGATTTTTCCGCAACCCATAATAGCGGGATCAATGTGCAGGCCTATAACCGTCTCAAAATGCATCTGGGGATTGGTATAACAACCTACATGCGCGATCCCATTCCTATGCTGGCATCGCCTGATCTTGAAGAAGGGTTTGAAATTTTTAAAATGATGGGCGGTGATCTTCTGCCCCTACCGCGTTATAAAGTTTTCGGCGTTCCTGCAACAGATTGGAACGAGTGGACCCTGAAGGATGGTTCTACTTGCATGGTGCCAGGAGGCTTTCAGCCGGAAGAAAAAGAAGACGGCACTATTGATATGAACCTGTTAAATGGTCTGGCAGTTTTAAGCATGCCGGTTCACGGGCACCATTTTAACCTGGTCAGCAGACCGCTTGGGATGGTTGAAAATGTTGAGCAACTTCAAGATATCCTACCTTTGCTGCGCCAGAGCGGAGCTTTTTCCATTTCTGATGAAGAACTAAATGTTTTACACTCTAATGCCCGGAACCTTATCGAAAAGTATGATTATCCACTGGTTGCCAGCGGGGGACCGCTCTTTTTTTCACTTTATCAGATCGGCCAGGAGCTGTTCGGTTACGAAAAGTTTTTTATTTTTATGGCATCGGAGCCCGAACTAATGCACTGCTGGCTTGAATTTCTTACTTCTACCAATATCGAAAGGCTGGGCAAATATCTGAAGGTTTTGGGGCCCTATTTAGATGTAATTATGATGGGAGACGATTACGGCCTGCAAAATTCACTACAAATGTCTCCTAAAATGTTCCGCGAGTTATTCAAACCATACCTGGTCAGGATCTGCCGGGCAGTTAAGGAGTTTGCTCCCAGCATAAAAATACTGCTGCATTCCTGCGGCAGTGTAGCCCCGATAATTCCCGATTTTATCGAAGCCGGAATAGACGCCCTGAACCCTGTCCAGATTACAGCAGCGGGTATGGAGCCGGCCTGGCTAAAGAAAGAGTTTGGCCGGGAAATAGTATTTTGGGGCGGCGGTGTCCGCACCCAGAGCACCCTGGTAAAAGGGACTGAAGCGGATGTTGTTGCCGAAGTACGGGAGCTGATCGAAATATTTAAACCAGGCGGAGGTTACATCTTCTGCCCGATTCACGATATCCAGGAAGAAGTACCGCCCGATAAGGTGTTGGCCATTTACGAAACGGCCAAGGAACATTTATATTATTAATTTGTTGATGTTGTAAATAATCCGCCAGGGTTGGCGGATTATTTCACGATAGCCCGTAATGCCGTGATATTTCAATTCCGGAACAACTCTTCCCCGCAGTGGTAAATGGTTTAACCCGGCAGCCTTTTGCCTGATTTCGGTGAATATTGTTCTTGCCTTAGACTGGCTGTCAGCGACAATATACTCAATAATTCTTATTAAATCCTGTTGTGCCGTCCGGGTCCAGAAAATCTGAAACTCAATCATTTCCAGCCTTCAGATGGCGGTCCATGCCGGCAAAAAATTCTTCTTGCGGTGTAACTTTCCCTTCAGCGATGTCGCGTTCGCCCTGAGCCAGCAGTTTCAACAAGCCAAGGGCTTTTTTCATTTTCTCATAGGAAGCAGGGTCAAGCAGCACCGCACGGGCCTCACCATTTTGCGTGATATAGACAGGCCTTTGGGTTTCGTTCACCTGATCCAAAATTTCCGCTGCATTGATTCTAACATATGAAACCGGGCGGATATCCTCTTTGCTGTTCATTTTTTTCACCTCAGTACAAATACGGTACTGTATATGGATCGGATTGTCAATACAAATTGGATCCTTCCAGTTATCATGAGAAAAATCCTCTGCTACACATCATTGGGGCCGCAAACAGATGGAGCTTTATCTTGTACCCCACCAGATCATAAATACAAGAGTTGCTATTAATAGCCAGACCACCAGCTGAAAGCTTTTTTTCTCTATCTCCCATGGGTGAAAAGTGGCATTGACGATTAAAAACGTATATAGAAGCCCAACATTTAATGTTAAAAGAATTGATCTGCTGTTGGACATACCGTATCCAAGCAGGATATTCGGCAAAATGTAAACAACAAAGGCAAAAGGAATATCCCATATAAATATTTTATTGGAACGGTAGATCTTCAAATTTTTAAAACCTATAAGACCTGCACCGAACATGGCGCAGACAATCCACGGGTACAAAAGAGCATCTTGATAGGGAAAATAATATCCGTACAATCCGGCAGATGAAACCATAATGGCGGTATAACCAATAATAGAAATATTCACGAGCAAGGCAAACATGTTAATTTTAACTTTTACCGTGGTTTCGGGCTTTGCTATTTCATCCATAGAAACTTGAAATATCTCTGCTAAACGAATTAGATTTTCCGTGGTAGGGTTGGATAAACCGATTTCCCATTTTGAAACAGCCTGCCTGCTGACCCCCAACAGCTCTGCCAACTTTTCCTGCGACATTTTGTTTTCATTTCTTAACGCTTGTATTTTTTCGCCTGACATAAAAGCAATCACCCCAGTCAACATTTGCTAGAAGAATACAATTTTCTACGGTTGCAGTCTACCAACCAGAGGTCAACTAACGGTTGCAATAGGTCTTTATCGCAGACAATTTACGTTTTTGTGGTGTAAATTTACCTCTGTTTTCGAACATGTGATTAGGGGTCAGGTCTTGTGGTTAGCATGATTTGGGGTTCCAGAGTAAGAGGATCGGGAATTTTAAGGGTCACGACAACAAAAAAATCTGATAGGATCTGTGTGCTGATCAGCCCTTTGTTTGAGATAACCAGACGGTCAAGTAATCCAAGTGCAGTTTTTTGTTTTGCCGGCTCGGAGTTGTCATAAGCATAAACGAGAACATTTGTGTCAATCAGTGCTTTTTTTGTCATAGAGGTCATCCCTTTTCCAGGTACGTTCACTGCGCGAATCGTTCCCGGCCATCCTGCCCCGTATAAACTGAACTTCCTCCTGCCACTTCTCGGCAGAGCGCCGGGGATAGCTTATTTTATACGCCTGGCTATCAAGAGCTTCCCTGACAATCTCGGCTTCGGATACCCCCAACACGCCTCTTTTTGAATTCACCGACCAGCGCGGCGAAAAACATGTCGCAAATAGCATGATTAAAAAGAAATTTTCCCAAACAGCACCACAAAGAAAATAGCAATAAATATGGCGGGCAGCAGGTTCCCTACTTTAATATGCGGTTTGCCGGTCAACAGGTTGAGCCCAATGCCAAAGATGAGCAAGCCACCCACGGCCGTCATTTCAGTAATCATAGCATCGGTTAAAAATGGTTTCACATAGATGGCAGCGACGGTAATAGCACCTTGATAGAGAAAGACCGGCAGTGCAGAAAAAGCCACCCCGATCCCCATCGTGGAAGCAAAAACAGCTGCTGTCACTCCGTCAATTACAGATTTGATGAACAGGGTGGTATGCTGTCCGGCAAGCCCACTTTCCAGGGCCCCCATGATGGCCATAGCTCCCACACAGAAAACCAGGCTTGCAGTCACAAAACCCTTGGTGAAAAGGCTATCGCGGGGGCCGTCAGAACCACTGAAACGTCCCTCCAGTTTTTCTCCGAAACTGGAGAGCCGCTCCTCGATTCTCAGAATCTCACCCAGTATCCCTCCGCTCACAATACTCAGGGTCAGTATCAGAATGTTCTGGGCTTTTAAAGCCATAGAAAGACCGATCAAGATAACAGTCAAACTGATTCCTTGCATAATCACTGATTTATATTTTTCAGGAAACCCACCCCTCAACAGGTTTCCCAGCAAGGCCCCAAAAATGATTGCTCCAGCATTGGCAATAGTCCCTAGCAAAATTAGTTCCTTTCTACATGTGAATTTCGTTTCATTATACCATTTTTCTATCTAATCGACATAGTCGAATAACCATTCATTTAATAGCG
>CAZPET010000012.1:0-5671 GCA_964585625.1 uncultured Syntrophomonadaceae bacterium | reverse complement strand
TACCTTTACTCTATATGAAAATCCGAGCCAGTTCTGCCGATAACCCTTTAAAGTGGAAAGATTGCGCGCAGTCCGGTTTCCGGTAAGTGGTAGTATTGACGATGTCTTTGTCCTGAAAAAGGTAAACGGTTACCTCCCCGTTGGGCGGGTTGACAATCCAGTATTCTATGACACCGCACGACATGTAGAGATCCAGCTTTTTAACCAGGTCTTTACTGCGTGTCCCTTCCGATAATATTTCCACGACAAGGGTGGGCACGCCTTTGTAATAGTCATCTTCACCCAGTTTTTCCTCAAGGTCGCAGATCACCATGAGATCGGGCTGAACCACATTGATATCTTCGGCGTGCCTTCTCAGGGTAATGTCATAGGGGGCCACCAGGGGCCGGCACTCTTTCCCCTGGAACCAGTTATGGAAGATAACAATAAGCTCAGTCAAGGCGACCTGGTGCGCTGTTTTGGGTGAGGGGAGATCATATATTTCCCCGTCAATATATTCGTAACGGTCCTCGCTATCCCGGGTCAGTTCCAGGAACTCCTCGTACGTTGCCTTCCTGCCGCCGTACCACCCGTACCTGGTCAAGTTTTCGGATACCGCCCCCTCCGCCGCAACAGCACCTTCAACGGCTGACAATTTCGCTACGACCATGCCGTTGCGGGTTATAATTATATCCTCTTTCGCCGCCAGCATCAGATACTTACCGAAGTTATTTTGCACTTCCGTTGAACTAACAATCATCTCCGCGCCTCCCGTGTTAGCTAATATAGCCAATATAGCTAATGGCATTATATGCCAGAACAAACCACCGTGTCAAGGATGTAATTTATATATTGGGGGGACGGCCGTCAATAATACCATTTGTCCTGGCGGACAGCGGAGACTTATTGAGTACACTGTCATACGGAGACTGTGGAATATCTTGCTTTTTACGCCACTAACGGGGAAATAGATGGTGAAGGACCCCGGGGATGTCAACCTGAGCGCAGCGAAGGATCTCCAAACCAGATGCTCTTTGTAAGAACAAACTTCCCGATCTTAAAAGAAGAGCTTCCATGGCAATTACCAGATCAAATCGGGTAAACTGTTCCCGCTTCGGCAATGCGCCAGCCGCTCGCCGTTTTAACCAGCAAAAGAGGGATCATCCACCCTTCCCGGCAGAGGCTGCTGATCTTGCGGGGCACCTTCACTACCACCTGTTCCGGTCCCCCAGCCTCCAGGTACAGCTTGCCCGGTTCAACCTTAACCACCGAAAACAGGTCTTCCATCTCTTCATCGCCCTCAACCGGCGGAGAGCTTTCCACCAGTTCAAAGAGCGCCTCGCTTAAATCGTCCGCCGCCGGCAGTTCGCGGTAAGCTTCGGCCGCCTTTGCAGCCATATCCGCAGCCTCTTCGCCGGTAATGTATCCCCGGTCAGCCAGCCAGCCGGCCAGCTTTTTGATCACCGTTCCCGTAGTCCTGAGCTGATCCTTGCCGCAAAACACCTTGCGGACCATGAAGTAGCCCAGGAATTCGCCAACGATACCCGGGATCTTCTCCGGCCCGAAGAGGGTGCTGTAGTTGAACTCCTCTTCGCTATCACCATCCTCTTCGTAACGCTCCAGCATCTCCTGCTCCGCCGTTTCCAGATACTGATGCCCGTAGCTGTTCAGGCAGTGCTGCAGCAGTTCAACAGCATTTTCATATTTACCAAGAGTTGTTTTCCCCAAGCGCCCGGCCTGCTCCTCCAGAAATTCCTGGAGCACAGCTGCAATATTGGGGCCGGCGGCTCGCACGGGCGCCTCTTTTCTGTAAGCGGTCCACCGCTCCCGCAGCCAATCCAGGGCGCCGCCCGTTTCGCGCCAGGCGCGCCCGGCCTCGCCGGCATAGATCTGCGCCTCCTCCTCACTGCCCGGCACAGAGTAGTCCGGCAGGCGGTAGGGCACCCTCTCTTCACCCAGCAGGCAGGCGGGGACATGCTTATTGGCCCGCATTGCCCGGCGCAAAAAGATATTTTCCGAGCCGTCACCGCTGCGAAAACGGCCCAGGGCCATGCTGTAGAGCATGAAGCAGCTTTCTTCCTGATGATAAGTCCGGAATAGACTTTCCAGTTCGTGGTTCAGACCTTCATCCAGCAGGCGTAAAGCAAGCTTGTAGCGGATCCCCTGGTTGTCGGCGGGATTAAGCCGGAGCATCTCCCGGTAAATATCGATCGCTTCAGTGCGCCGCCCTTGCTTCCAGAGGCATCCGGCCAGCCCTTCCAGGGCCCGCATGTACGGTCTTGTCTCCATAATACCCCAGAAGTGCCCCGCATTCTTTTTAAAGAAGAGCTCCCCCAGGGACAGCTCCCCGGCTCGCACTCCCCGCCGGTAGAGCGCCGTTTTCTCTTCCAGGCAATCGCTTTCCTCCGCGAGCAAGTTGTAGGCCCCCGTGCAGTACGGCGACAGCTCCAGGGCTTCGCAGGCCAGCCTGAGCAGCGTATCCCTGTACTCGGCGTCCATCGCCTTGCCCAGAAGCTCCCCGGCCTTGGCCAACTTTTCAGGAGAATATTTGAAACTCTCGATGGGAGCGGCAAGAAAAGCCGGCAGGCGCGGCTTCTTTCTTGCTGAGCCCTCACCTGGAGAAGCCACAAGCGGCAAGCCTTTATTCGCTTCTGCCGTTGCCGGAAACAGGCTAATGAATTCCCGGTATTCCGGCACAGCCCGCGGATGCCCTTCAATCAGGTTGCCGCGCCACAGCTCGTACTTATTGTCCCTGCCGGTGCCCTCCAGCATATAGCGGTAAACCTTACTTTTACAGTTTTTAAAGGTATCGACGGTATGGACCGCCGAGCACCCCAGCGCCTCAAAACAAAGGTTTTCTTCCAGGTCCCGCAAAATGCGTATCCCGGAGGCAAAACCGCTGGAGGGATGAAAAGGTTCCACCTCCAGCCGCTGCAACCCGGTTAGCAACCCGGGCGATGATATACGCTTCGGCACCGAAAGGCTCAGCGGCAGACCCCGGAAGTGGTCTTCTTCCTTTTCCTCTTTCCAGCCGAAATATAAAAAGTCCGCCAGGGGGATCATCGCCGCGGTAGTGGTCACTTGAAAGATAAAATTGCCGCTGAAAGCATCGCGCAGAACATAATAGACCAGGCGCTCTTTCCTGGAGCAGGTAAAATTGCCGGTGACAGGCTCCATCGGCTTCTCCTGGTACTTTACCAGCCCGCGGGCGGTAAGATACAGGTGCCGGGAAACTGAAACCAGCAGCTGGTGTATTTCATTGGCAAAACCGGCGGCAGGCGTCTTGTTCACGAAAGCATCACTCCATTGTCAGTTGTCTAGCAGCATTGAGCTTCATCTTTTGTTTACGCTATAGAGAGACACATTTCCTGCCGCAGCTTAAGTTTTAATAGCATGCTCCTCTTTATTATCCCAGTCTGGCAGAGGCGCTGTCTACCTTGTCTCCGCAATCATCATACAGAAAGCGGCAGGCTCTTCAGTCTGCCGCCCAAGCGGCGAATCTTAAATGATGCCAGGGACCAGAGATAGGGATAATAAACGGAGCTGTCTACCAGCCCACCGTGACGACCACCGGCCGGTGGTCCGAAGCCCGGCTTTGGGGAATTTCCGCCGCCAGTGGTACCAGGTCAGGCGTTATCAGGATCAAGTCAATCCGCTTGCGCGGCGCATCGCTGGGTGAGGTCAACGCCCCGGGGCCGAGCGGTTCGACCGGATCGGTGAATCCAGCGTCCAGGATCGCCCGGATTGGCGGGCTGTCCGTCTCGCTGTTCAGGTCGCCCATGATCACCGAACAGGGTTGTTCATCCCACAGCCTGAGCGCCATCAATGCCTGTTCCAGGCGAATTTGCTCCACCCGCTCCCGGCTGCGCCCGCCGATGGGCGCGGAGAAATGGGAGGCGATGACGCGAACACGCTGTTCTCCGGCCACGACGGTGGCCGCGAGCAGCCCTTCACCGACGTCTCCGGCGTTGTCAGGGAAAGGAACCGCCTCCACATCGACTAGAGGGTAACGGCTGAGCAAGGCCTGGCCCCACAAGTCCCCGGAAAAAGCCGCGTACACATAGGGCATGTTCAGGCGCCGTGAAAGCCAGCCGACGGTATCAACGGAGCTGTTTACCGTCCAGCCCCGCGAGACCTCCTGCAGGGCCACCAGGTCCGGGGCGGCGGCCTCGATCGCTTGCGCCTGGCCCTCCAGGTTTTGGCGGCCCCTCACGTCAAAACCCATCTGGATATTATAGGTCATCAGGGTAAGGGTGCGCGTACCCGCTACCGCCGGCACCGCCTGCGGAGGGGTATAAACCAGGGTTGTCCAGATCGGAAGCAGGACCAGGACCACGGTTAAAACAAGGGCGGATACCGCCAGGCGGCGGGTTCCGGCCTGGGAAGCTGCCGCTTCCCCCTTGCCCGGCGCCGCCGGCACCCGGGCGGCTGAGGCCAAGCCGGCCAGGGCCGTCAAAGCGGCGGCCAGCGGCAACACTTCCGGGACCAGGGTGTACTCCGAGTAATAGTAGAAAAGAAAGCCCGCCAGAATAACCAGGCCCAGGCCGGTAAAGAGACTGTCCCACCCCAGCCCTCTCTTTATGCCGGCAGCGCCGGCGCTCTCCATGGCCCGGAAGAGGGCCAACCCTGCCGCCAGCTGTCCCAGCGGCAGCAGCAAGAGGGGGTAGCGCGCCGCTCCGGGGCCCAGCTCCCACACGGCCAGGATGAGCACGGCCGCCGCCGCTGCCGCCTCGACAAGGCGGGCGGCCCGGCCAAAGCTCGCTGTGCGCGGCGAGGACAAGTAAAAAAACCACAGCAACAGGAGGACCCCGCCGAGGTGCAGCCAAAGAAAGCCGGCGGTAAAGGAAAGCTCGCCTGTTACCTGGACCCGGCCCAGGTTCCGAAACACGATCAGCTCGAGGAAGAGATAGGGGCCGATTACCAGGAGCGGCCAGGCTGCTGCCGGGGCAGTCCCTCCCTCTTCAGCAACCGGTTTCCGGGAAAGTATGTACGTAAGGGCCCATAACAGCAAACCGCAGAGGGCTGCCACCACTGCAGACACGCCGAAACCTGTCTGCCAGCTTAAATCAAGAGAGAAAGCCGCGCCCTTGATCGCCGTGTCGATACTTAAACCCAGGACGAGGCCCAGGGCCAGGGGCCGCAGGTCACCGCCGTTCGCTCTTTGCCAGGCGGTATAAGCCGGGAAAAACCAGAGAAAGAAAATTACTCCGGCTGCGGCCAGAAGAGTATCCCCCATGGGATTAATAACGAACTGTTTGACGAGACGGAGCACGGCAAGGCCGCCCGCGCTTAAAGCCAGGAAACGGCGCACCCCCAGCAGGCGCAGCCCCACAGGAGCAAGAAACACCGCCAGGAATGTGCCCAGGGCGAAGAGCCCCATCTGCTCGAAGGTAAAGCGTTCGCCGATTACCAGCAGCACCCCGGGCAGGTAAACCCGCAGCAGCTGTATCCCCAAAACCACGCTCAGGGCGGGCAGCAGCAAGCTTGACAGGATATACATCACCTTTTTACCGTGTGTCAATTTCATTCTATTCCCTCCTCTTCCACCTGGCCGATTACTCCGGGTGACAGGCTGAAACAATATGCCAAGTCAAGTAAAGTTTGCTAAATATCGCTTTCATTAAAGCAATTCGTTTTCTTAACTTCAAAAGCGTTTAAACCCTTTTTTGTTTCAACCATTTTCAAAGTTTCG
>CAZPET010000011.1:0-15556 GCA_964585625.1 uncultured Syntrophomonadaceae bacterium | reverse complement strand
TTCGGGGCAGGCTACATGGCGGCGCTGATCAACCTTTCTGGCGGTGAAGGGGGCGGCGCGGATTGAGCGGCGCCATATGTGGAAACAAAGTGGCTTATTTTGACTGCTTTAGCGGGATCAGCGGCGATATGATCCTGGGTGCCCTGCTCGATTGCGGCCTGGAGCTGACGCAGCTGCAGGAGTTGCTTTCCGGCCTGAAACTGCCCGGTTACCGCCTGGAAGCGGAAAAGGTCTCCCGCTACGGGCTGACCGGCACCGACGTGCGGGTTGTCCTCGATCAGGCCGCCACCCGGCAGCGCCATCTGCCCGAAATCCAAGAGTTGATTCGGCAAAGCGCTCTCCCCGCGCCGGTCAAGGAGAGAAGCGGCGCTGTTTTCGAAAGTCTGGCTGCCGCCGAGGCTGCCGTGCACGGTATATCGATCAACGAAGTTCATTTTCACGAGGTCGGGGCCGTGGATGCGATTGTTGATATCGTTGGCAGCGTCGCCGGCCTGCACTTGCTGCGGATCGGGCAGCTGTACTGCTCTCCTTTGCCCGTAGGCGGGGGCACGGTCAGCTCCGCTCACGGCCTTCTGCCCTTACCGGCGCCGGCGGTCCTGGAGCTCTTCCGGAGGCGGCGGGTCCCGGTCTATGGCCGGGAGACCCGGCATGAGCTGGTTACCCCCACGGGGGCAGCCATTGTCACTACCCTGGCCGCCGCTTTCGGGCCGCCGCCGTCATTTGACTTTGAGGCTGTAGGTTACGGCTCCGGGAAGTTGGATCCCGGGTATGCAAATTACCTGCGTATTTTTACCGGGAGCGGTGCCGGCTTATCCGTTTTCAACCAGGAACCGCTTCAGATCATCGAGGCGAATATTGATGACCTCAACCCGGAAATATACGGGTACCTGATGGAGCTTCTTTTTACGGGCGGCGCCTGGGACGTTTTCTATACACCAGTCCAGATGAAGAAGAACCGTCCCGCGGTAAAATTGACCGTGCTGGCGCCGCCGCAGCGCCTTAACCGGCTGGTGGAAATAGTATTTCAAGAGACTTCCACCATAGGGCTGCGGGTCCTGAGCGCGCAAAAATTTATCCGGCAGCGCACGACGGAGATTGTGGAGACGGAATGGGGCCCCGTGCGGGTCAAGCTGGTGCCGGCTGAAACCGGTGGCGAGGGCCCGCTGCATTATGCCGTTGAATATGAAGACTGCGCAGCAATTGCCCGCCGCACCGGCATCCCCTTGAAGGAGATCTATCGCCGCGCGGAATTATATTTCAGAATGAAGCGGCGGCAAGCATCGCCGGAAGAATAACTTCTGATTGGAGAATTAGAGTGGATCTGTCATATGTCATCCGGATCACCGCTATCGGTTTGCTGGCGGGAACTGTGGGGACCGGCAGCGGAGGCCTGGTTACCTTTTTCACAAAAAACCCGGCGCCTCGTTTTCTCAGCATGATCCTCGGTTTTGCCGCCGGTATGATGCTGGATGTCACTTTCCTGGAACTTGTTCCCGAAGCGATCGATCAGGGCGGTTTTTTCTACGGCACAACCGGCTTGATCGGCGGCATTGCTGTCCTTTTGCTGCTGGATAACATACTGCCGCATCACCACCACTATTCCGGAGAATGCCGGCAAAGCCGTTTTCGTAAAATCGGGATTCTGCTCGGTATCGGCATTGCCCTGCACAATATCCCCGAAGGGCTGGCTATCGGAGCCGGCTATGTCTCCAGCGAATCGCTGGGTCTGGGGCTGGCCTTGATCATGGGCATCCATAATCTGCCTGAAGGGGTGGCCATGGCGGTGGCCATGGATACCGGCGGGAGCAGCAAGGCGAGAACCATCCTGGCCACAGCGCTGGCCGGCTTGCCCATGGGCCTGGGCGCTTTTCTCGGAGCGCTGCTCGGCAGAGTATCTCCGCTTGTCCTCAGTCTTTCACTTGGTTTTGCCGGCGGAGCCATGCTCTATGTAACCTGTGACGAGCTGATTCCGGATGCCCATAACCTGTCCCGGGGCCATTCGGCGACAGTTGGACTGCTCTGCGGAGTAGTGGCCGGGATCTTTATTACCGGTTTATAGTTTCATAACGATTGGGAGCTACCAGAGACAGACAGAGAAACCCTTCAGAACGAGAATTAATTGTTACTTCCCTGAATAATAGCAGATAAGGAATAATTATACCCGCATATGTTAGAATATTATTGACATATTCAATATTGTGTAATATAAATTAAACAGGGGGGTGATTAGGAAATGTTAGAAAAATCTCTTCTGGAAAGGGTTAGAAAGGTAAATCAGATTATTTTACATTCAACTGATCAAAGCCCGGATATTAATTTTGCCACCGATGCCCTCGCCGGAATAATTAGCGGTAACGTTTTTCTAATTGATGAGGATGGAAAGTTGTTAAGTGATATTGCAAAGCAACAGCCCGGCTGCCGGAGGCTGAGGGATTATCTGGTGACTAAAGCCGCCCTGCCGGATTATTATAAAATCAAATCCCTGTTGAAGAGCGGTAAACCGCGGGTTAACGAGACCTACCGGCTTTCAGAATGTCCCCTGAGCGGAAAAGAGAAAGCTGCCTGTACCCACGGTGATATTTATCTTATTTCGGTTCCTGTTTTCAGCGGGACAAAAAAGCTGGGCACGATCCTGGTACACCGGTATCAAAATCCGTTCGAACTTGATGATCTGATCCTGACTGAGATCGGGGCGGCGATCACTGGAATGATCATGATGCATCTCGAATCGGTGCAGCTTGAAGAAGACAAATGGTATCGAAACATGGCCGGGGTGGCATTTGAAAGCCTTTCTTATTCGGAAGTGGAAGCAATTGAAGAGATCTTCAAGAAGCTTACCGAGAATGAAAACATTGTCGTGGCCAGCAAAATTGCCGACAACCTGGGTATTACCCGCTCGGTTATCGTGAACGCATTGCGTAAATTTGAAAGTGCCGGGATCATTGAATCGAGATCGCTGGGCATGAAAGGAACCTATATCCGGCTGAAGAATCCCTGTGCTCTTGAAGAGATCGCAGGGCGCTCGGCCAGGCTGAAAGCGGCTTTTGATGAAAAGGAATAGACCCTCCGGTTCAACTGCGGCCCACTATTGCTGCTTTGGAAAACGGTAATGTCCGATAATTTTCCACCGCAGCAGGCAGTCCTCTTCGCGGGCGATGTTGCTGTTATGGATCACCAGGGGGATGCCGCGTTCGTTGGTCCGGTCTGAGATTACCCCGGTATGTTGCTGCCCCCCGGGAAAACGCCAGTAAACAAAATCGCCGTGTCTCCATTGGGGCAGATCCGCTTCTGTAACTTCCAGGGTCAACTTTTCCCCGAAACGTTCAAAAAACAACATCTGGTTTTGGGTTCGCCGGTGATCAATATTTGGATCGGGACCGTTTAAACCCCAGAGCTGCGGGTAAAGATCAAAATTATCGCGCATATCTTCATGGATCAGCTCCTGCAGGTCAAAGCCCGCTGCACGCAGCGCCCGGATGATCACGTCGGTACATGCTCCCTGTGCCGGATCGACGTCGCCTCCGGGATAGCCGATAACCTGGTAAGCGGCGTCGTAGCGAGTCTTCCTCTTGACCTCTTCCCTTGCTCCCAAAAGGATCAGATCGGGAATGGAGCGCTCTGCAGGAGGGAGCTTTTCTACCGGGGAGGGCCCCAAAAAAGTATTGCCCGGACTCCTAGAAAATATTTCCGGCAACCAAAGAAACGCTGCTGCAGATAAGAGGATTAGCCCAACTGTAAACAGAATTAATAAAAAGGATCGTTTTGTTTTTCTCCTGTTCATACCCTGTAATTCGCGGCACCTGATCATTAACCCTTTTACCGATATGTGGTAATGTGGTGAATCTGTCCGGACGCCGCTTGGTATTGACAGCTCCGGGGAGCAGTTGTTAAAATTACTTCGGAAAGCAACAGGGGGTTTGGTAGTGCATTTTCCAATTCACATCAGCTGTTTAATAATCTTTTGCTGCCGGGTGATCGATGTCAGCATGGGGACTGTGCGAATTATTTATCTCACCCGGGGGCAGAGTAAACTGGCCGCAGCGATCGGTTTTGTTGAAATGCTCATCTACATAGTGGCGCTGGGTACGGTCATGGGGAACCTGGACCATCCGGCGAACATAGTTATCTATGCTCTCGGGTTTTCAGTTGGGAGCTACGTGGGCAGTAAGATTGAAGAGAAGATTGCGGTAGGTTTTGTCAATGTCCAGATTATCACCATGCAGATTTGCAATGGTATTGAAGAAACTTTGCGGCATATGGGCTTCGGGGTCACCTCGGTGGAGTGCTCCGGTAAAGAAGGCCCGCATCGTATCCTCTATGTCTTAATGAAAAGGCGTGACCTGCCGTCGTTTCTGAAAAAGGTCAGGGAGCTGGATAAAGAAGCTTTTGTCTCGATCGCGGATACCCGTAAAATTCTGGGCGGTTATTTTAGCCAGGCCAAAGCAAAGTAATCTATTTTGGGGGGTCTGAAAATGCCGGCTTCTCCGTACAGGGCTATCGGGATTCTTGATTCCGGTGTGGGCGGACTGACCGTATTCCAGGAGATAGCATGCCAGCTGCCGCATGAAAAAATCATCTATTTTGGTGATACCGCCCGGATGCCTTACGGACCGCGTTCCGATGAAGAGGTGCGCCGCTTTGCCCTCCAGATCATTGGTTTTCTGCAAAATCAGGAGATCAAAATGGTGGTCGTAGCCTGTAACACGGCCACGGCGGCGGGGCTTCCCTGTTACCGGGAGCATTGCGATATCCCGGTCATGGGAGTGATCGAACCGGGGGTGCGCGCCGCCCTGGCTTATACCAGGAGCGGCCGGATTGGCGTAATCGGCACCGCAGGGACAATCCGCAGCTCTGCTTACGAGAAGGCCCTCCAGGATGCACAGCCCGGCCTGCGTATTATCGCCAGGTCCTGTCCCCTTTTTGTTTTGCTGGTGGAAAATGACCTTGTCGAGACACCGGAGGCGGAAAAGGTGGCTGTGGAATACCTGGCTCCGTTTAAAGAGGCCGCCATCGATACCCTGATCCTCGGATGCACGCATTACCCGCTGATGTCAGGTTTGATCCAGCGGACGGTCGGCCCGGAGGTTAAACTGGTCAATTCCGCCGAGGAGATCGCCCGTGATGTTGAAGCTATTCTGACCAGGCAGCAGCTGCATAACCCGCTTCAATGCGCCGATCCCGGTTACCGGTTTTTTGTCAGCGGGAACCCGCATTCCTTTGAAGAGATCGCCTTCAAAATGCTTCACCGCCGGATCAAAGCCTACCAGGTTATCCTTTAGCACCTTTTCTTTCAGACGCCCGCGCCGCCCTTCCCGGGTATTTTTATTCACCGATGACATATTTAGGGCCGGCGTTCGATATATATAATTAACCTGGTACAACCTCGGGCAAAAGAGGGAGAAGGATGAAAAGGAATTCAAGCCGGCCCCGGATACTGCTGCTCTTTTTATGGCTGCTCTTTTTTATGGCCTGTTTTACCGGTTGCAAGCCGGAGCTTAATATCCGGGAAGATTTCAAGCTGCCCGCGGCTCCGCCGCCGCTGCCGGAGCCCGGCGAAATTCGTACAGGCCTGCTCTATTATCCCGACCGGCAGTGGCGCTTTCTGGTGCCTTTGCAGAGAGAGATTCCCGAAGCTGAAACAATTGTCCGCAACACCCTGGAAAAGCTGTTTAATACGCCGCGTCTGCAGGAGGAGCTTGAGCCGCTGGGCCTGGTTCCCCTCCTCCCCGGGGAGACGGCCATACTCGGGATCCACATCGACGAGGCCGGGTTGGCCCGGGTGGACTTCAGCGGATCATTCCTGGACTACAACCCCTCCGGCGAGCGCCTGGTCCTGGGCGGCCTCTTATGCACCCTGTGCCAGTTTCCGGAGATTGAACGGCTGGAAATAATAGTCGATGGAGTGAGCCCGGAGAAATTTCCCGGAGGCACCCCGGGACGGATGCCGCTGGGTTCGGAATGTCTAATTAATCTAGAGGTCGACGATGCGCTGAAAGATTATCGTAATTTTACTGCCGTAACAATTTACTTCTGCTTTCTTGCCCCGCAGGAACGGATTCTTTATGTGCCGGTAACGCGGGCGCTCCTGCCGGCAGATGATGCAGCCGCCGCAGCTTTTGAGGAGCTGCTGGCCGGCCCGCGCCGCGGGAGCGGTCTATTCAGCGATATTCCGCCGGGTACGGCCTTGCGCAGCTTGCAGCTGGAAGATGGGCTGATGGTCATAGACCTGAATAAAGAGCTGCTGGCCTATGAAGGCGGCCGGACCGGCGCGGAAAACATGGTCAACCAGATCCTGCTGACCCTGGCCCAGCTGGAGGGGGTCAGCGAGGTACAGATCCTGGTGGAAGGCGAAAAGATGAGGTTGCCGGATGGGATCGACCTGACTGTTCCCCTGAAACCGCCCGCAGTCTATAACTTCTTCTAGATACTCCCTAAATCTAAAACATACCGCCGGTAATTGCCCCGCCCAGCTTAACCAGCCCCAGGTTAATCAAGATTACCACAGCCTGGTAGCCGGCGGCGCAGGCGAAAGCTTTGACCCTGGGAATACCGGCGGCAACTGTGAACCCGATCGTCAGGAGTACCAGGTTCCAGAGGACAAAAATGTTCAGGTGCGAGACGAAGGTGGCAGCGACGCCGGTAAATTGTGGAACCTGCCAGGCCAGCAGCGCGGCCGTGCCTTTGAGCAGGTGATGAAAGAAGAACGGGACCCAGGAGGCGCCCACTACGGCGACGCTCTCTTTCCAACCGATCTTTCCGCCCGCCAGTCCAATCGCACCGAGAAGAATGCTGCTTTTAACCATCCAGCTCACTCCAAAACCGATCAACGCGCCGATCAATGAGCCTGCCATTATTCCAAACGAGAGTGCGGGCGAAGGGGAGAACGTTTCTTCGATGATTATGCCTTCTTCTATACCCCTGATTTCATCCAGCTCCGGTTGTATAGGTTTTTCAATCACATCTGTACGGAGGCGGCTGAAAGCAGCGCCAGAGCTGAAAATAATGGCCGCAACGGCCATGATTATCACCAGCCAAACGGCGGTGCGCACTGTCAGGCTCTGAAAGGCGCTGCCGGGCCGGATGATCAGATCCAAAAACAGCTTTCCAACAGATAACCGGTTTTGCTCCAAGCCAATCTTCTCCTTTACAAAAAAATACGTTATTCGTAACGGATGGCCTCGATTGCGCTGAGGTTGGCCGCTCTGATGGCCGGGTAAAGACCGGCGGCCAGCCCGACTATTGCTGAAAAGATAACCGTAAAGATGGCCACGGGAAGCGGCAGATAAACCAGGTTCATTTCACCGGCCCCGCTTTGCGAAAGGTAAGCGGCGGCGGCGAAATTGAGAAGCAACCCGCCCAGCCACCCGCAGAGGACGCCGGTGATCCCGCCCATAAAGCCGATAAAGCCGGCTTCGAGTAAAAAGAGGTTGCGGATATCGGGGATGGAGGCGCCGACGACCTTGATAATCCCGATCTCCTTGGTCCGCTCATAAATGGACATGATCAGGGTGTTGGCAATGCCGACGGCGGCGATGAGCAGGGCCACGCATCCGATGCCGCCCATGACAAACTGCAGGATCTTGAAGACATTGGCCGTCGATTCGATCATCTCTTTAAGCGAGAAGGCGAAGAAACCCATTTCTTTGATCTCCTCGGCGACCCGGTTTACTTCTTGGGTATCGGCAGCAAAAACCTTCACTTCATCATAGCCGCTTTTCTGGAAGTAAGCGCGTTCGCGGAAGTACCACTCGCTGATCTCCTCGGCCATATCCAGGGGCACGATCAGGCTGTAGTCCTCCCATGAGTTTAACTGTTCCAAAATCCCGGCTACGCGGACGCGGTATATTTTCTCTTCTCCCGGTTCCTTTTCCGGCAGCGGCGGCCCGTTATCATAAAGGAACTGGTCGTTGTTCCACTCAGGTTCGCGCCGGCAGACGATCTCCAGCCGCCGGTTGGTCAGCTCAACCCGTTCAACATCTTCATTACGCTCGCCCGGGTAGAAGTATCTATCTCCATGGGCTGCCTCCTCCGGAACGCGGTAACCGGCCAGGGCGATGCTCCCCCCCTTGGGGATAGGGCGCCCCTCTTCAAGGGCAAAGCCGAAATGCTCCAGCTGCTGGAGATCCATCCCCAGGATACTTACCCAGATCAGATCCCGGCGCAGGCGTATTTCACCAACGGGAACGTTTATAACGGGTGTCACGGCGGTAACACCGCTGATCTTTGCGATCTCTTGCAGCGCGCGCTGGTTGAGCACCTTTGACTCCCGGCTTTCTTCTTCAACGGGCATCCCGGGCATGTAGTAGCCGCCGCCACCGTGCACAGTAACCTGGTTCAGCTGAAATGTTCCCGACAGCTCACCGGTGACGGTTCGCTCCAGCCCTATCCCAATTGAAACCATGACCACCATGAAGGTGATCCCGATGACCACACCGCCGGCTGTAAGAATGGTCCGCACCTTGATTCGCCAGAGGTTGCCCCAGGCCAGGCGCAGTAGATCCCGGAAGCGCATTGTTTAAGAGCCCCCCAGTCCGAAAAGAGCGCATAGAAAAACTTTAAATCTGGACCAGAAACCGCCGGTATTGTTCTCTCCGTCCGGTGGGTGCCCGTTATTGGGGGAAACTGCTTCTTCAATCTTCATCACTTCAATTTGCAGCTCCCTTTCGACGATCTGTTTCCGGTTCATCGCGTCGCTGTAGTAGAGCTCCAGCATTAAACTATTATTTCCCGGTTGCAGGGCGATGATCGAAAAATCGAAGACATCGGAGTCTCCCTCGTTGAAGGTGCCGAAATAAGTTTCACCCTGTTCAGCTTGAAATTTTTCATCGTGGCGGACAACCAGGCCGACTCCCCGCACCGGTGCGCCGCCGCTGTTAACCACATATCCGTTGACGGTAAACGGTTCACCTTCGGCCACGGATCCGGGATAGTTCAGCTCGATCAGATCGAGGGCGCTCTGCGGCTCAAGCATCACTCCGGTTACTGCGGTTGATTCAAAGGGGTCACCTTCCGGGTTGATATAGGAGAGATGAAGGACAAGATTATAGATGCCCCCGGTAACGCCGGGTCCGGCGATGAGCTTGCATTGCAGCCATTTTTCAGATCCTACCGGTAGCTGGCCCAGGTAGAGGGTGTTGCTCTGCCCGAGCGGCGAGAAATGTTTCAGCGTGGTCTCACCCTCCAGCGACTGCAGGGTGACAACGATGCGGCGGCCCTGCTGGCTGCCGTAATTCTTCATTTTCAGTTTCAGGATGAAAGACTCTCCCGGAGTGATCGGGTCGGGGTCGGTGACCACCTCCGTGATCAAAACCAGCGGCCGGTCCGGCTGTTTAACCGGCGCCGGCTCCGGTTCCTCCTGGGGGGGGAACCCGGGTATTTCCGGATCCTGCTCTTCAGCCTGCGCTGCCGCGGTGATCAGAACAATTACCAGAAACGCTACACCGAGAAAGGCAACCGCGTTTCTAATAACGGCAATAGAAATATTTTTTTGGGGCAACATTGGATGTTCCACCTCCGTTCATTTTATTAATAACCGGCATTCAGCCAAGGCCGCCGCCTACTGGCAGGGGATGATTCCCCCGGTCAAGGTTCCTCAATACGAACCACGGCACCATCCCGCAGGACAATAATGCGGTGGGCATAGGCGGCTACCTCGCGATCATGCGTGGCAATGATGCAGGTGATCCCCTGTTCATTCAACTCTTTAATCAGGGCCATGATCTCGCGTCCTGAAGCTGTATCCAGGTTGCCCGTCGGTTCGTCGGCGAGAAGGATATCCGGCCGGTTGACCAGGGCCCTGGCGATGGCCACCCGCTGCTGCTGCCCCCCGCTGAGCTCGGGAGGCCGGTGTGAGAGGCGATCCCCCAATCCAACCTGCCCCAGCAGCTCGCGGGAAAGCCGCAGCCGCTCCTGACGCTCCATTCCGGCAAAGATCAGCGGCAGCTCCACATTTTCATGGGCGGTAAACTGCGGCAGCAGGTTGAAAGACTGAAAGACGAAGCCGAGCTGCCGGCGGCGGTAAAGGCAGAGGTCGTTTTCGTTAAGCAGGGTTATATCGGTGCCGTCAACAAAGATACTTCCCCTGGTGGGACGATCCAGGCCGCCGATAAGATTGAGCAGGGTAGACTTGCCGCATCCGGAAGGGCCTACCAGGCAGAGAAGTTCGCCCTTCTCTACAGTCAGGTTGAAATCGCAGACGGCAGGGACAGGGTTTTCACCCAAAAAAAATGTTTTCTCCAGCTCTTTCAAGGCGATAAAGCCGGCAGTCTCCATGCTCATCCCCCTTGATGAGCCACATTATAATGATTCTTCTATTAAATTCTTGTTCAAAACAGTTTTACCTGCTTTTTCCGGAAAGCAATAAACTATTTTCGCGTGAAATAAATAAATAAATGGAAATTGTCGTTAGCCCTGCTCGTTTTGTTATATTTGCGGGTAACAGCAGCCACACGTGCAAGTATATCTTCATCTGTTATGGTAGATAAATATAAAAGCGGGAGGTGTGTCATGGCGGAAAAGAAAAGGAAACAGAAACAGGGCTTAAGTCTTCGTTTTTGGCAACGTGATCTGGCCATCGACCTGGGTACAACCAATACGCTGATCTATATGCCGCAGAAAGGGATTGTCCTAGAGGAGCCTTCGGTGGTAGCCCTGCGTAACGGCGCCGTGGCCGCGGCGGGAAAGAAGGCCTTTCGCATGTTGGGGCGCACCCCTCCCGGGATCACCGCGGTGAAACCGCTCCAGGGCGGAGTGATCGCCAACTTCGAGATGACCCGCAAGATGCTCGATTATTTTATTTCCCGGGTCCTGCGGCGCTTCCCCTTTTTACGCCTGCGGATGATGATCACCGTGCCCTACGGGACCACCCAGGTCGAGCGGCGCGCGGTCCTTGCCGCGGGTAAACGCGCCGGGGTCAAGGGAACCTACCTGATCGAGGAGCCGGTCGCTGCGGCAATCGGCGGTGGGTTGCCGGTAGCCGAACCGCGGGGCAGCTTTATTGTGAATTGCGGCGGCGGGGTTACTGAAATTGCGGTGATCTCACTCGGCGGCATCGTCCTCGGCAGTTCACTGCCCCAGGGGGGAGAGACCATCGATGAAACTATTCAGCGTTATATCTACCGTACTTACCGGATGGAGATCGGACTCTCCACTGCTGAAGAGGCCAAAAAAGAGGCGGTTTATGCAGTGGATCCACCCGAAGATCTGACCTATCCGTTTCGCGGGATCAACCTCTACCGCCGCACTCCCGATACTCTTGAAGTAAAAGCCGCAGAGTTGCATGAAGTGATCGGCCCGCAGCTGGTTGCTTTGACCGGCGCGGTGCGCACCATATTTGAACGAATGCCTCCCCAGCTGGCGGCAGATGTCATGCAGGACGGGATCGTCCTCGCCGGCGGGGGCTCGCTTCTTCACAACCTTGACCTTTACCTGAGCCGTGAAATCAACCTGCCGGTCCGCCGGGTGGAAGATCCATTTACCTGCGTCGTGCGGGGAGCCAGCGAGTCCCTCGGATATCTTGAAAACCTTGCTTTGCCGGAAAAACGCTCTCCTGCTTCCTTCTCTGATAAAGCCGGAACATGACAGCTGCAAATAACATCCAATAAAAGAGAGTTAAAGATGGTATAATAGGGCTATCACAAAATGTGGAGGATGGACCATTGCGCTTTGATGGAAGAAAAGCCGGCGAACTGCGGCCGGTACAGATTACCCGTTCCTACCTGAAATACCCCGAGGGCTCCGCGCTTATTTCGATGGGCGATACCATGGTGCTCTGTACCGCCACCCTGGAAGACAATGTGCCTCTTTTTCGCAAAGGGCGCGGGGAAGGATGGGTTACCGCTGAATACGCGATGCTGCCCCGCTCTACCGAGATCCGTTCCGTGAGGGAATCAAGGGGCAGGATCAATGCGCGGGGCCTCGAGATTCAGCGCCTCATCGGACGCTCCCTGCGCGGTGTGGTCGATTTCGCCGCCATGGGAGAGCGGACCATCTGGCTTGATTGCGACGTGATCCAGGCCGACGGGGGCACACGGACGGCGGCGGTGACCGGTTCTTTTGTAGCCCTGGCGGAAGCCTTTCTCTTCATGAAGGAGCGGGGGCTGGTGCAGACGCTGCCCCTGAAGGATTACCTGGCCGCGGTGAGCGTCGGCCTGGTGGATGGAGACTCACTCCTGGACCTCGCCTACCGGGAAGATTCCGCCGCCTCGGTTGATTTAAACGTGGTCATGAACGGATCCGGCAAAATGGTTGAGATCCAGGGTACCGCCGAGAACGGCTCTTTTGACCGGGAGCAGCTTGGCCTCTTGCTTGACCTGGCGTCTGCGGGAATTGAGGCGCTGATCAAAAAGCAGCGCGAGGCGCTCGGCGAAACTGCCGTCCGCCTGATTGACAACGCCCGGAAAGAGGCCGCGTCACGGGGCGGAGAGTGATGCGGCAGCTGGTTCTTGCTACCCGCAACCTGAACAAGGTGCGCGAGATCAAAACCCTTCTGAAAGGTATTCCTCTCGCAGTGATCTCCCTGCGAGAGCTGCCCGATCCGCCCGCTGTGGAGGAGGATCAACCGACCTATGCCGGCAACGCCCTGAAGAAGGCCGCCGCAGCGGCAGCCGTCGCCGGCAGGGACGCGATTGTCATGGCCGATGATTCCGGCCTGGAGGTGGAAGCCCTGGACGGCCTTCCCGGCGTACGCGCGGCGCGTTTTGCCGGCCCCGGCGCCGGCGACGCGGCAAACAACCGTCTTCTCCTGGAAAAGCTCAGCGGGCTGCCGCCTGAAAAGCGCGGCGCCACGTTCAGGTGCGCCATCGCCCTCTTCTTCCCGGACGGTGAAACCTGCCTGGTCGAAGAGAGCTGCTCCGGCCGCATCGCCGGGTCCCCGCGTGGCGAGGCGGGATTCGGCTACGACCCTCTTTTCATCTACGAACCCGCCGGGCTCACCTTCGCTGAAATGGGTGAAGAGGCCAAAAACAAGGTTAGCCACCGGGGCAAAGCTCTCCGCCGGGCGCGCCTCGCTCTGGAACACTGGCTGGAGCGCTGACCCTTAATCAACATAAAACTTATTCGGGATGGCAAAGCCCCATTGTCGTCATCCTATCTCAAGGTTTTCATTTTTAAAGCCACCTTCTCCGCATCGTCATCCTGAGCGCAGCGAAGGATCTCATCTTTAAAGCCGTTTGCTTTTGGTGTATAATATCATTCAGGGTTAAGTTTACTCCGGACTCACCCTGTGTCATGGCGGGGCGTAGCGCAGTTTGGTAGCGCACTTGGTTTGGGACCAAGGGGTCGCCGGTTCAAATCCGGCCGCCCCGACCACTCCTGGAGATTGGAAGTTGGAAGTTGGAAATGCCCGGTGTAGCAAACAGGTCGGGCATTTTCTATAGCAGGACGGTCCTGCCGGGATAGGGCATGTTATAGTCCGATTTGTCTGGCCACTTCCATGCTTAAGAGCCCCGAACCCATGGCCAGCCGGCGCAGTGGCGGATAGTAGATAAACGGGGCTTTCATGTTTTTCAGAAGGATGTTTCGCTTGAGCGGCGCGGCCAGTTTGCGGTAGATTGTAGCAACAGAGGAGAGCCCTCCCGTAAGCGCTTTTGCCGCCATCAGGGCGCTGGCAAAAGCGTAACTCAACCCCTCTGCAGAGCTGGGGCTGATCCACCCCGCCGCTTCGCCGATCAGCAGAACACCTTGCCGGCCGGTAAAAACCTCTCCGTTATGAGGCCGCAAGATAAGCGCGCTTTCTTTTTTGATCTCCCGGTCCAGGCGGTAGCCGCGTGCTGCAAGTTTCTCTTTCAACAGGGTAAATTTTGCTGCAGCAGATCTTCCGGGAGCCAGGGCGGCGCCAAGAAGCAGGGCTTTCTCCTTGGGGATGGTCCAGGCATAAAAATCGGTGATGGCAGGGTCAAAGATGGCTGAAAAGTAGGGAAGCGGTTCCTCTGCGTGGTACCATTCCTGGAGGGCCAGGTAGCGGCGGGGGCCGGGAGAGCGGGGGAAAGCCAACCAGCGAACCTTGGAGGAGGCGCCGTCTGCGCCAACTACCACCCGAGCCTGCACTGTTTCCCTACATTCCTCCTGATAAAGATGCAACCGGTAACCTTCTCCATCCTGCTCGATACCGGCAAGATGGCGGCCAAACCTTTTTTCTACGCCCGGCGGCACCAGTGAGATCAGCCACTGCTCAAATTTACCCCGATCTATGTTGATATAAAAACGCTGATAAAACCTTTCCTTACCGGCAGCCAGGTCCATGGCGCGGACCGCAAAAATTTGCGGCCCGACGAGCACCTCCCGGGAAAGGCCCACGCCCATCCGGGCCAGCATCCTCTGCGCATCCGGGGCCAGCAGACCGCCGCAGCATTTACCATGGAGATTCCCTTCTGCCGGGTTGTCTTTTTTGTCCACCAGCAGCACTTTATACTTTTGACCGATTGTTCGCGCCAGAGTCGCTCCCGCCGGTCCCGCCCCGATAATGGCTACATCATACAATATCCCGGCCCTCTTTTCCGGTAACCCGCCGAATGCCGGCCCGGCATGTTCCCAGTGACAGCGTTCGGCTCTTTGTTTTCTCTTCCTTTTTTAAGGTTGTGAAGTGATAGCCCCGGTTTTCTCAATCTTCCAGGGGGACTACAAACATGGCGATGATATAAAGGAGCAGGCCCGGGAATGCCACCGTGCACAGCGACAGAAGGACATAGAGTAAACGCACCACGGTGGGGTCTAAATTGAAATATTCGGCTAAGCCGCCGCAGACCCCGGCAATCATTGTATTGCTCCGGGAACGATAAAGTTTTTTCGGTTCCATAATACCACTCCCCCAATTACTTATCTTTATGAAGATACCCTAAAACCCCTCCGGTAAATAAACCCGAAGGCCGAAATGATTGACCTGCATCTGCATTTCCCTGAGAAGACTATAGCAATATCCCTTCAGCGATGTCAATTCAAAAGGAACCGCTGCTCAAATTGAACCTTCCGCGACAACAGGGCAGGTCCATATTTTAATGTATATATGTTGGGGTTGGGATATGATACTATGGTGCATGAATCTAAAAGTCCCGGCAAAACCGAAAACGACCTATAGAAAAAAAACACGACATGTGCTATATTAATGTTGTGCTGGAGAGGCTACGGCTTTAAATTCCGCCCTCCAGGTTAAAGAAAAGCGGGATATTGAAAGTGGGAAACAGGGGTTTATCATATAATAGTAGTTGTTAATCTCACTTCCAACTTCCCACATCTCACTTCTCACATGTGCGGGTGTAGCTCAATGGTAGAGCACTGGCCTTCCAAGCCAGCTACGTGGGTTCGATTCCCATCACCCGCTCCAGAAGAACTACAAGATCAGGCACTCGGCTTCCTTTAGCGGGTGCCTGACTTTCTAGAGGAAAAGGTTTTTTCTCCCTAAATGACGAAAAGGTTAATCGTTCGTCCGATAGACAGAACAATCCAATTGCTGAAAGGAGCGGGCGCTGTGATGGAAGAGATTGTCTGGATCGATTTCGAAACGATGGAGAACTTTATGGTCGATGTATTCAAGGGGGTCGGTGTTCCGGAGAGCGAGGCC
>CAZPET010000010.1:0-16488 GCA_964585625.1 uncultured Syntrophomonadaceae bacterium | reverse complement strand
CCGGGTGATCGGTGCCGGGCAGCGGCGGCCGGACCGGTTCCGCGCCTGGTGACAGAACCAGGTTATCATAGTTTTCGCATGCAAAAGGAAAAATCTGTTTAGATCTCCTCTTCTTCAAGGATGATCTCTGCAGCCATGCGGGCGGCCTTCGCCACCACGGCGGCACATTTCTTTTCATGCCCGGAAAGGGACAAAAATTCATCCCTCTCTTTTTCATCCAGCAGGTTGTAGCTTCGCCCGAATATCAATTTATGCACTTCCGGGCATAGCGTTGTGCCGAACTCTTTGATAAAGGCTTCACGAAAGGCGAATAGCTTTTCTTTTCCCTTTTCAAATTTATTTTGGGCTTCTTCTGAACTGTTTTCCACTTCGCCCATCGTCGGGAGGTACTTTGCCCCGATGGCCAGAAGGCCGCTGCAGAGGGCGCCGCAGGAACCGCTGCTCGAGGCGACGCCGCCGGAAAAGCACCATGAAGCGGCCACCATTTCCGGGGGGATAAATGAAAAACATGTCTGCAAGCCGTGCAGCGTGCTCCGGGCACAGGAATCGTCACGCAGCTGCGCCTCTACGGCATTCTTCTCCACCATCTCCAGTATCTTTCTTTTACTATCTCCGGTCATGATAATTCCTCCAGCTATTAGTAAACTACTCTTTCGCCGCTTTACAAACCCAGGTATGCCTTTCTCACGTGATCAATTTCCAGGAGCTCTGCGCATGCTCCTTCCGTGACGATACGTCCGTTTTTCAGAACATGGGCCCGATCGGAAGTCTCCAGGGGCTGCCGTGTTTTGCATTTACAATTATACATACTAGCAAGAATAAAATCAATAATATAGTTATATTAACAACGAATGCCACCCAGTTCGGACATCTGTTATCCCGGTAAATATCGAGAAGGCCTGCAATTAAAAAAACAGTACAATTAAAAGGGCATTGACAAAATAGAATATGTTAATTATTATTTAATTGTATAGAAGTATAATCTTCTATAGCAATAAATGAACTTAATTTTCAATTTGTATCTATAACGATGTATCTCTGCACTTGATCGTCCGGGGGTTAGAATGCGATGAACCGGCCGGATGGGACCGGGGGAGGTGAAGCTGAAGTCGCTAAAGTTGCGTTCTTTGAGGTTTGCTTGTTATGAAGAATTCAGGTTAACAGGTAAACAATAATTGGAAGGAGTGGACAGCATGATCTTCGGTATAAATTCGCCGCCGCAGGTCCTCTTTGGCAGCGGTTCTTCAGAACAGACCGGGGATAAGTTAAGGGAACTGGGATGTAAAAAAGTTCTCTGTGTTCATGGAAAATATATTAAAAAAAGTGGAATAGCCGACCGGGTTATAAATACAATTACCAATGAAGGTATCGAAGTTGTCCGCTTTGGTGAAGTCACCGGCGATCCCCCGGATGAAATAATTGAAAAGGGAGCCGCCCTCGCCAAGAAGGAGGAGGTCGACGGGGTTGTAGGGATCGGCGGCGGCAGCGCCCTGGATACGGCCAAGGGGATCAATGTTCTGCTGGGAAATCCCTCACCGATTACACGCTACCATGATAAAAGTATCGGGATTTCCCCGGGGAAGGTGCTGGTCTTGCTTCCCACCACCGCCGGCACGGGCAGCGAGGTAAATAATGTCGCCGTGATTACCGATACGAAGAATAACAAGAAGAGTGGCGTTAAGGGGTCGGCCTGCGTGGCCAAACTGGCTATTGTAGATCCGCAATTTACCGCGGGGCTGCCGGCCAAAACAACCGCGATTACCGGCATGGATACATTTGCTCACGGAGTTGAATCGATGACTTCAATCCTGGCCAATCCGATGGCGGATATGCTCGACGAGAAGGTCATTACCCTGGTAACCCGCTACCTTCCCGTGGCCATCAAGAACGGTTCAGATATGACTGCCAGGTCCAACCTGAGCTTCGCTTCAATGATTGCCGGTATGGCTTTTGATAATACCGTGCTTCATCTCGGCCATGCCATCGCTCACACCATGGGCGCCGTTTACCATATTCCCCACGGCGTGGCCTGCTCCATAGCTCTTCCTGAAGTAATTGAATATATCGTAGACGTGCTCCCGGAGAAGATCAAGATTATCGGCACAATTATGGGACTAAACCTGAAGGGCATGTCAATCCAGGAAACGGGCAAGGCGGTTGCCGGCGGAGTCAGGGAATTTTCCAAGAACATGGGTATGCCGACTATGAAAGAGCTGAATCTCGAAAAGAATCTGCTGGAAAAAGTAGCCGCGATGGCGCCGCATGACGACTGCGCCGAATTTATACCCAAGGAGACTACACCGGAGACAATTCTGGAGCTTCTATATAAAGCCTACGATCGCTAAATGCCGTGTCGCCTGAGGCTGGTAGGCCGGCCTAACCGGTAAAAAATATAGAAAGGATGGTTGTTTATGCTGCGGGGCGGCTATACGGGTAAGATACTGCGAATTAATCTGACTGACCAAAGCTACAGGATTGAAGATACCTCTGTGCAGATGGCGCGTGATTTTATCGGCGGAGCAGGTTTCGGGATCAAGATACTTATAGACGAGGTTCCGGCGAAGACCGATCCCCTGGGCGAGGACAACAAGCTGATCTTTGCGCCGGGTCCTTTTACCGGGACCAATGTGCCCTGTTCTGGCCGGATGGCGGTTACGGCGAAGTCGCCGCTTACCGGAGCAGTGGGGATGGGACTTTCGGGCGGTGATTTTCCGGCGGAGCTTAAATTTGCCGGGTATGACGCCCTGATCATTGAGGGCAAGGCGGCTGTGCCTACCTTTCTATGGATCAAGGACGGGCGGGTGAGTTTTAGATCGGCAAAGAAGTACTGGGGTACGCGCATCTTTGACTGTCAGCAGATGATCAAGGACGACTTGAGAGATCAGAATATCAGGGTTGCCTGCATCGGTCCGGCCGGGGAGAATCTGGCTCTCGTTGCCTGTATTATCAACGAGCGCCGGGCCGTGGGACGCAAGGGTCTCGGCGCGGTGATGGGTTCGAAGAACCTCAAGGCCGTGGCGGTGCGAGGCAGCGGGAAGATAGCGATACACGATCGGGAAGCCTTTAAAGAAGCGGTTTCCGGGATGAATAAGGATCTCAGGGAAAGTCCCGTTACTTATCCCGAGTTTAGCAAGCACGGGTCCGCGTCGGCCCTCGATGCCACCAGCGCTCTGGGTATATTCCCTACCAAGAATTGGACGGCCACCGGGGTCTGGGATCCGGTGAAGAAGCTCGGGATTGAGGCCAACTTTAAACAGAGGGTGGGGCGGCACCGCTGCCACAGCTGCCCGGTTGGCTGCAGCCAGATCAAGATTGCCCGGGAGGGCCGGTATGCCGGTATCCTTTCGGAAGGCCCGGAATTTGAAACCCTTTACTCCCTGGGAGGAGCCACCGGCGTAGACAATCTGGATGCGGTCATCGCCGGCGATCGCCTCTGTGACGAGCTGGGCCTCGACACCATGTCCGCCGGAGTGACCATAGGCTTTGCTATGGAGCTTTATGAAAAAGGGATCTTAAGCGAAAAAGATACCGGCGGGATGAAGCTTAACTTTGGCAACGACGAGGCGATGATGGATCTGCTGCTCGACATGGCCTACCGGCGCGGGCTGGGCGAGCTGCTGGCTGACGGGGTAAAGATCGCTGCGGCAAGGATCGGGAAGGGTTCAGAGAAATATGCTCTGCACATTAAAGGCCTGGAGCTGCCGGCTTATGACGTCCGCGGGGCCAAGGCCCATGGTTTAAACTACGCCACATCCTATACCGGAGCCGATCATAACAGGGGATATGCTTTTCAGGAGATCTTTGGCGTGCCCATTCCCGAGCCCGTGGATCGCTTTGCCGCGGAGGGTAAGGGCAGGCTGACCAAGTGGAACCAGGATATGCGCGCCGGAAACTCTGACTGCCCGATTGTCTGCTCGTTTATGCTGGACCAGGCCTTTGCGGTTACGGCGTTGCAGAGGACCGCGGACACCATGAAGGCGCTAACCGGGCTCGAGTTTACTCCTGATTCGGTTTACGAAGTGGGCGAGAGAGTGAACAACCTGGCACGTGTTTTTAACGTGCTCTCAGGGCTGGGCCGCGAAGACGATCATTTTCCGGAGAGGCTGCTTACCGAGCCGGTGCAAGACGGAGAATCTAAAGGGCAATTTATCAGCAGAGAAGAGCAGGTAATGATGCTCGACGAGTATTATGAAGCACGGGGATGGACCCGCGAAGGAGTACCTACAGAGGAGACGCTAAAGTCACTTCGCCTGGATGAGGCGGCCAGGATGCTGGCCGGAAAAGAGTAAGATTACTGTTGAGGAGGTAACCCTGCCGTCTTCCCGGTGAAAAGGGGGGATGGGAATGGGGTAGATGGCAGAGTTGAAGTGCATCTGTTTTAATAAAGCAAAAAAAGATTGGAGGTTGCTGGAATGGCAGATATGGCTAAGCTTGCTGAGGAAAGGAAGAAAAGATACCTGGCGGTGATGAATCTTGAAAAGCCGGACAAGGTGCCCATCCGGCTGAGCTTTTCGGGGGAATTCATCACCAAGGTGGCGGGCTATACGTTCCAGGATACATATTATGACTTGAACAAGAATATCGATGCCACCAGGAAGCTGCTTGAAAGGTTTAGCGAGTTGGACACGGTCATGGGGCCGGCCAACCTGTGGTGGGCAACACTGCATGATGCGGTCGGCGCGGTATACTACAAATTCGCGGGCCTGGCCCTGGAAGAGAATACGCAGTTCCAGTATGTTGAGAAGGAGTATATGTTCCCGGAGGATTATGATGATTTCATCGATAATCCGACGGAATGGATCGCCACAAAGTTTTTGCCGCGGATTCATTCCGAGCTTTCCGAGCCGGGTTCATACAGGGCCACGATGGGTCTGGTAAAAGGCGCATTCGGGTTGGCCAACCAGCTCGGCGCCAACGGCCAGGCCATGGGTTCCTATCAGCAGGAGTTCGGGGTGGTGCCTTCAGTAACGGGCATCTCAAAAGCGCCGTTTGATACGCTGGCGGACACACTGCGCGGGCTCTCCGGGATCATGATGGATCTATACCGGCGCCCGGACAAATTGAAGAAAGCTCTCGAGGTAATCGTGCCGCACAATATTTTCTACGGCATGGCCACTTCACAGGGTGAAACAGATTATCCGGCGTTTATGCCGCTGCATCGCGGCGCCTATCCGTTCCTGAACATGGACCAGTGGGTGGAGTTTTACTGGCCCACCTTGAAGCAGGTTATCGAAGCATTATGGAGCAACGGCAAGCGGATCCAGTTCTATGCCGAAAACAACTGGACACCGTACCTGGAGAAGATCGCGGAGCTTCCCGATAAGAGTATCGTCTTCCACGTCGATCAGACCGACATGGATAAGGCCCACAAGATACTAGGCGGCAGGTTCTGCCTGAGCGGTAATGTGCCCAACTCACTGCTCGCGTTCGGCAAACCCGAAGAGGTCAAGGACTACGTGAAGCGTTTACTTGACAAATATGCGCGGGACGGCGGCTTTATCCTTGACTCAGGCGCGGTTATTCTGGCAGATGCCAAAGAAGAAAACATTCAGGCCCTTATTGAAGCCGGCAGAGACTACGGGGTTTACTAATAAATTGAATGTGGAGGGTAGTGAAATGACCAAGAGCCTTATTTTCAAAAACCTGCCCCCGGCAGTATGCATACCGTGGGATCAGAAGTTAAAAGAAGTGGGAGAGGTCAGGGGCGACGCTGATCAGGTCAAAAAGGAATGGGAAAATCTCGACATGTTCGGGTATCTGTATATATGGAACTGGGTCCAGCGCTAGACGAATTATCGACCGTGAATTTACTTACGTTAAAAAGGAGGATTAACGGATAGATGGGTAAGGATGAACTGGCCGGCGCGATCGCCGGACTGGATCGGGACAAGGTACTATCTCTGGTCAAGGAGTGCCTGCAGGCAGGGAACAAGCCTATGGAAGTCATCAACAGCTTGCAGGAAGGCATGGTCGAGGTAGGAAATCTCTTTGAAAAAGGAGAGTTTTTCTTAAGCGAGCTCATTTTCTGCGGTGAGATCATGAAAGAAGCGATGGAGGTTCTGGAGCCCCAACTCGCTGCAGGAGATCGGGAATACCGCGGCACTGTCGTGATCGGTACGGTCAAGGGAGATATCCACGACCTTGGCAAAAATATCGTGGTGCTGCTGCTGAGGGGCGCAGGTTACAAAGTTGTTGACCTGGGAGTGGATGTGGCTCCGGAGAAGTTTGTGCAGTCCGTCAAGGAGACGCAAACTCCCCTGGTAGCAATGAGCATGCTGCTGACTTCCTGCATGGAGACGATGAAGGAATGCGTGCAGGCGGTAAAACAATCGGGCCTTAAAGCCAAGGTGCTTATCGGCGGCCCGATCATTGACGACAAGGTCATGGCATTCAGCGGCGCCGATTATGGCAGCTCAATTGCCAGCGATGCCACCAAGATTGCCGGAAAGGTTTTTGGGGCTGCTTAAGAAATATCTGCAGCCAGGGTTGAAGTAGAGCGCTTTTACCGGCAAACCGCATTTTGACAGCGGATACGGTCTTTTGTCTCCATGAAAAGAGGAGCGGCCCGGCCTTCCAGGAAGCCGGGCCGCTCCTCTGCCCTTCCTTAAGCAGCAGATGCAGGAAAAACTATACAAGACGAAGAAATACCAAATATATAGAGAACATATGGCGAAAATGTATTATTGTGTTTAATATTAGAGTAAAAAACTGGTGGCTCCTGGAAAATGAGATCAAATAACAAAGAAGATGCCATGCGTATAGAAAAAGGAAACGATGGGAGTAAGTTGGACGGCGGCTCCGGCGCTGAAAGCGGGGGCGGGACTTCGCTTTTCTCCAGCATTCTCGATACTCCCGCGATGCAGCCGCTGCTGGATTCTTTCCATAATCTTACCCGCATTAGCCTGACTGTTGTCGACCACACGGGCAGGGTCGTGGCGATTTCAGGGTGGCAGGATGCCTGTACAAAATTTCATCGTCTTCATCCCGATCTCTCCAAACACTGCCGGGAGAGCCAAACAGAGCTCACCGGGGAGAGCCTTCCGGGAACATTCAAGTTCTACAAGTGCAAGAACAACATGTGGAATGTAACCTCTCCCATTGTGGCGGGCGGGCGGCGGTTAGGGAATATATTTCTGGGACAGTTTTTCTTTGAAGACGAGTCTGTGGACTATGATTATTTTCGTACACAGGCGCGGCGTTATGGACTCGATGAAAAAGAATATATCGCCGCCCTGGAGCGCGTACCACGTTTTAAACGGGAAAAAGTTGAGAAGATAATAGAATTTACTCATCGATTTATTCACATGTTTGTCCGGTTGAGTTTCAGCAATATAGAGCTAGCCAGTTCACTGGTGAAACGCGAAACGCTGTTTGATTCGATGCGGGATCGCAAAGAGCGCTGGCAGTTTGCCCTGGAGGGCGCGGGGGACGGCGTATGGGATTGGAATGTGCAAACCGGTGAGCTATTTTTATCAAAGCATTGGAAAGCCATGCTCGGTTATGCCAGGCATGAAATTAAAGATTCTTTCAACGCCTGGCGGGAACTTATCCACCCGGAGGACAGACAGCAATGGTGGGATGATTACCAAAAGCTTTTCAGGGGTGAGCTGCCGGCCTGTAATAACGAGCATCGGCTGCGGCGCAAAGACGGTGCTTACACGTGGGTGGTTTCCCGGGGTAAGGTAATCGAGTGGTTGGAAGACAACAAACCATTACGCGCAGTCGGTATCATTGCTGATATCACCCCGCGCAAGCAAGCGGAGGAAGCGCTCCGGGAATCCCGGAAGCGACTTGATGACATTATCGATTTTCTGCCAGATGCCACCTTTGTCATCGATCGCGAGGGTAAGGTTATCGCCTGGAACAGGGCCATGGAGAAGCATACGGGTGTTCCCAAGGAGAAGATTATAGGTAAAGGTGATAATGAATACTCCATTATGATCTACGGAGATCGCCGGAAGCTGTTGATCGACCAGGCGCTTAGGCCCGATAATCCGCTGCCCGGGCTGAAAAAGCAGTACAGCAGCCTGAGCAGAGATGGAGACCGGTTATACGGCGAGATTTCTATTTCCAGAGTCGGAACCAGCCTGGAAGAGGGTGGAGAAATTAACCAGGCAGTATCCGCTTCCACGCTGCGCGACGCGTCAGGAAAGATCATCGGCGCCATCCAGAATCTACGCAATATCACCGAGCAGAAGTTATCCGAGGAGAAGCTGAAGTACTTAAGCCTGCATGACCAACTAACAGGTCTTTACAACAGGAATTATTTTGAACAGGAGAGACGGCGCCTGGCGAAAGGAAAGGACTACCCCGTTACCATCATTATCGCTGACCTTGACAATTTAAAGATGATCAACGATACCATGGGCCATACCACGGGTGACCGGTTCTTAAAAGACTGCGCCAAAGCCCTTCAGGTTGCTTTGCGCCGGTCTGATATCCTGGCCCGGGTGGGCGGTGACGAATTTGCCGTTCTGCTGCCCCGGACGGACGCAAAAACCGGCGAAGAGATCGTCGAACGTATTCGTTTGCAAATTGACCGTCTCGGCAGAGGAAAACAAGGGCTGCCGTTGAGTGTTTCCATAGGTATGGCTACCGCCGGGGCCAAAACCGGCTCGCTGGAGGAAGCTTATCAAAAAGCGGACGATCTTATGTATCAGGATAAGCTTGGTAAAAATAGTCATATTGCCGATACATTGATGGCCGCCCTGGCTGAAAGAGACTATATTGCTGATGGGCATGCCCAGCGGATTACGGTGTTATGCCAGAAAATGGGGCGCCGGATCGGTCTTTCCCATCGGAAGCTGGCTAATCTAACCCTTTTGGCCCAGATACATGACCTGGGCAAGGTGGGCATTTCGGATAGCATCCTCTTTAAAAAAGGAACCCTTACTGAAAAAGAGTGGGAGCTCATGCGGCAGCATTCGGAAAAGGGTTACCGTATTGCTCTCTCCTCGCCCGAACTGGTACATGTTGCGGAACTAATCCTCAAGCATCATGAGAGGTGGGACGGCAGCGGTTATCCCCTGGGGCTTGCCGGAGAAGAGATCCCGGTGGAGTGCCGCATTCTGGCCATCGCCGATGCCTTTGATGCCATGACCAATGAACGGCCTTACTGCAGGGTTAAGAGCAAAGAAGAGGCCATCGGCAATCTGGCGAAAGGCGCAGGCACTCAGTTCGACCCTGAATTAACCGAAATATTTATCTCGATAATCAGCTGATTTCTTTTCAGGAAGCTGCAGAATGAAAGGTATTTTCAAAATGAAAGGCATCAGTGATATTCTGAAGTTGTTGAATTAATTTTACAACCTCTTTAAACAGTAAGAATCCCTTTCTAATGGTGAGATGTGATACTAAATGAGCCGATGCCTGTTTTGGCATGGTATTTGCGTATGGAATATATATGCACTAAAGTTCTAGAAGGAGAATGTATTAATTTCTGTTTAAAAGTACAACAGATTTTTTAGCCGGTATTGGTCTTCCCTCGGGGGAGGGGCATGGTCTGTCCAAAAACTTACGAAAGGGGTAAAACATGGGTAAATGGAAAATCCCTCCGGAAGGAGGGCACATGGATCGGGCGAGCGGTGTATATTTTCAAAATATGACCGGAAAACAGGTGGCCGAACGTCTGGAGAAGAATGATATTCTCCTGATTCCCGTGGGCAGCACGGAGAACCACGGGTCGGGAGCGCCGTACGGTGAAGATACCTTCCTGGTTACCCGCATGGCGGAAACCATAGCCCTGGAGACGGGCTGTACAGTGGCCCAGCCAATCTGGTACGGCTCTCACCCGGCGATGCATCTGGGCATGCCCGGGACAGTTGTGATCCCCGAAGATATTTTTGTCGCTTACCTGAGGGCAATTATCGCCGGTTTCTGGAACACCGGTTTTCGCAAGCAGATACTAATAAACGGGCACGGGCAGGAATATGTCATTCCCAACGCCTTGCACGAGTTCCAAAAAAAATACCAGGTTCCCGCCGTACTGATAATGCTGAACTGGCCCACGGTGATACCGAACTATCTGAAAGACAAGGAATGCGGAGGTCCCTTCGAAACACCTTTCCGCCATGCGGATGAAGCTGAGACATCGTATTCAATGGCCCTTTTCCCGGAAATGGTTCATCTGGAAGACGCGGTGGATACCGATCCGGGGATGAGCATCCCACGCGGCCATATCGACATGGGCGGGGATGTCTACCAGTACCCCTTACCGGGCCATTGCGTGATCGGGTTCGGCGGGTTGGAAGTGATTTCGTATCCTGAAGGGGTAATCGGCAAACCTACCCTGGCCAGCGCTGAAAAAGCGAAACCCGGCCTGGAGGCTCTTTTTGATTACATGGTGGAGATAATCGATATAATCAAGGAGAAATATCCGCCCGGGAAGCTCCCGCCAATTGAGAGCATCACCCAGAAGCCTCGTGAAGAAATTGAGGCGGTTTTGAAAGGGCCAATGAAGCCGGGAGGCAGACATATTTATACCATATCTTATCCACCGTAGAATACCATTGGCCGGAAAAACGGTTCAAAGTTGCCGGCTAAAAACAATGCCGTTTTTCGAGTTCACCATTGGTAATGGAAATGGGGTTGACTTAAGAGGAGGTGCGAGATTAAGGATATGACGAAGATTGTTAGCATGCAGGAAGCTGCCGCAGCGATACCGGACGGGGCGCATCTAGCGTTAAGCGGATTTGCCATCACCCGCAGTCCGGTTGCCTTTGTGCATGAACTGATCAGGCAGGGCAAAAAAGAACTTACCATATCACAGTGTATCGGCGCCTTCGAAACAGACCTGCTCGTAGGTGCAGGGGCGGTAAAAAGGCTCATTTATGCCGGGGGTTCGCTGGACCGGCCGGGACCTTTGCATAACGTCAACCGGGCCATCGCGGCGGGAACCATTGAAGCCAGCGAGTATAGCGGTCATTCCATAGCTTTGCGGTATCTGGCCGGATCACTTGGCATCCCTTATATACCTGCCTATACGATTTTGGGTTCGGAAATCCTGGAAAACCTTCTAAAAGAAAAAAATCCGGAAGCAGCGCTGGGCGAGTGCCCCTTTACCGGTGATAAGGTGGTCATGTTAAAAGCTCTACGTCCGGATTACGCCGTGATCCATGTGCCCAGGACGGACAGCGAAGGTAACGCCATCATTTACGGCCCCAGATGGGATCTGGAAGCAGCCCTGGCGGCTGATGAGATAATTCTCACAACAGACGAGATCTTTTCCGGCGAATTGACCGCTCAGCTTGTCCAGGAGGTTGCCATACCTGCTCTACGCGTTAAAATGATCGCACATCAGCCTTTCGGCGCGCATCCTACATCGGTTTACACCAGGTATGATTATGATCGCCGCCACGTTGATGAATATGTTTCCTATGGCTCTACACCGAAGGGAATGAAGGAATATCTGGATAAATATATTTACGGTGTAAGCTGCTTTGATGAATACCTCGAGCTGATCGGCGGGCTGAAACGGATCAACGAACTGACTGCCGATTCGCTGAAGAAGTATTAGGGAGGTGGACCTAGTGAAGAACAATGGCTATACCACGCGCGAGCTGATGGCCGTGGCGGGCGCGAGGGAGCTGCAGGACCACCAGAACGTGGTTGTGGGCCTGGGCCTGCCCCAGATTGCAACCGAGCTGGCCCGTTTAACCCATGCTCCCAATATCAATATCATCCTGGAAATCGGTGTGGTCAACCCTGCACCGATAGAGCCTACCGTGGGTCTCGCGGATCCCCGGTTCTGGTACAAGACTGACTATTTTACCACCTTTGTCGGCGCGATGGGTAATTTTTTGCACCGGGGCCTGGTGGACATAGGTTTTATCGGCGGTTTGGAGGTGGATATGTACGGAAATCTCAACTCCACCCTGATCGACCTTCCCGGGGGCGGGATACGCCACTTTACCGGTAGCGGAGGCGGGAACGATATCGCCTCTCTGGCCAAGAAGACGCTGGTGATCATGCCCCATCAAAAGCGCAAGTTTCCGCCAAAAGTAAGATATATTACATCACCCGGGTACCTCCAGGGAGGAAGCTCTCGCCGGGATGCCGGTTTAAAGGGAGGGGGTCCGGAAAAGATTATCACCGACAAGGCCGTGCTGGGTTTCGACGAAAAGAGTAAAAGAATGAAACTAATTTCGGTTCATCCGGGTGTTGATATCGAAGATGTGGTCGAGAATACCGGTTTTGAGCTGGTGATAGAGAAAGTGGAAACAACAGAAACTCCCAAAGATAATGAAATAAAGTTGTTAAGGGAAGTTATTGATCCTTTGCGGATGTATATAAAGTAAAGGTTGCCAAATTTAACTCTCTCCCCGCCTGTAGCTTCTATCATCACAGACCTTGCAAGCCTGCCGCACCTGTTTGCAGCGGGCGGGACCCGATCAAATAAACATGCTACCTCAGCACCAAGACCGGAACAAAATGGCGGGGAGAGGGTTATGATCATAACAACACCCTCTTTTGAAGACATGTTTTTTTTAAAACCTGGCATTCTGATTATTATTCAGGATACTTAGTTTTATTAAAAATATTTGTCGATATTTGCAGGTAAAACCTAACAACATGTGGAATAAGTTGCTGGTATGGCCTGGGAAAGACAAAAGTGATTGAGGAGGTGTCGCTCAATTGACCGATCTGATCTCATTGGAAGATGGCCTTGGTTTCAGCCAACAAGAAATCTTTGAGTTGAATAAAACGTACCTTAACCCGGGCCTGACCGAGCTAATGGCACTGCTGGAATTGAATATAAATTTTGTGCGTTCTGACGGCACCGTAATCTGGGATGAAGACGGCAATGAGTATTTGGATTTTGTGTCCGGTTACGGAACTTTGAACCTGGGACATAATCCCCGGGTGGTTTTAGATGCGATTGAACGGGTGAAAGGCCTACCGGTTTTGATACATAACGCGCCGTCAATACTGGCGGGCGTCCTGGCTCATAACCTGGCGCAAGTTACACCAGGCGACCTGCAGAGGTGCTTTTTCTGCAACAGCACTGCAGAAGCGGTGGAGGCGGCCCTGAAACTGGCCCGCGCGGCCACCGGGCGCCCGCGCCTGGTCTACTGTGACAACGCCATGCACGGTAAAACCCTGGGCGCACTCTCCGTCAGCGGCGGAGAGTGTTTCACCAGTCCCTTCCAGCCGCTGCTGCCGGAGTGCCAGAAGGTTCCTTACGGAGATACGGTCGCGCTGGAAATGGTCCTGCGCGACGAAAGGGCCGCCTGCTTCCTGCTGGAGCCGATCCAGGTTGAAGGCGGGGTGATCATACCGGACGAGGGTTACCTGAGAAAAATACGGGAGATATGCAGCCGTTACGGGACCCTGCTGATCGTTGACGAGTCCCGCACCGGACTGGGCCGATGCGGTGAAATTTTCGCCTGCATGCGCGAAGAAATTGATCCTGATGTAATTTGCCTCCCCGGGTTCCTGGGCGGTGGGGTGTTCCCGGTGGGCGGCTTCATCACCACAGCAGAGATCTGGGACAGGGCCTACGGCGGGGTGGAAAAATGCCTGCTGCATAGCTCCGGCTTCGGGGGAAACGTTCTGGCCATGGCTGCCGCCATCACCGTGCTTCAGGAGGTGATCGATCAGGATCTGTCCGGGCATGCGCGGGGAAAAGGCGCTTACCTGATGCAGCGGCTTAAAGAGCTGGCCAGGGACAACGGTATGATCAAAAATGTTCGCGGCAGTGGACTGCTCCTGGGAATCGAATTTTCTCCTCTTTCCCAAAGCGCCAGGGAGGCCCTGGCTGATGAAAGCACCGCCATACCGGGTGAGGATTTCCCAGCGTCACTCGTAATCTCAAAACTTTTTATAAAGCACCGTATCATCAGCGCGTTTACCGATAATGATCCCAACGTGTTGAGGATCGAGCCTCCCTTAACAGTTACCCGCGAGCAGCTGGATCAATTTGTTGAGGCGCTCGACGATACGCTGAAAAGCATGTCCAGAAGCAAGACTGCTACGGTTACTGCTCCGGCGGTAACAACTTCGTTTTTAATCGTGGCGCACGATGACGCTTTTGCTCCCTGGTCCTTCCTCCAGGAGGGTGATTCCGTAGGCGCCGGCGTGGACTTGTTTAAAGAACTGGGCAAACGCAGCAACATCATGATCAAGTTCATCGGGGCAACAAAGACCCATATCTTCCCGCTGCTCGCGAGCAAGCAGATAGATCTGTTCATTAATGCAGGCTGGCCCAACCCTGCTTTCGATGATTATCCGGTTATTGCTTCAGATCCTTATGCCCAGTTTGAAGCACATTTGTTTATGAAGCGGGATTCAACCGAACCCCGGGTATCCTTCCGGTTGGAGGATACAAAGGGCAGGAAGGTAGGCACCCAGAGGGCCGGGGTTGCTTCCTCCAATTTGAAGCAAGTTGGCGCAGAGGTACTCGAGTACGACAACGATACGCTCAGTTTTCTCGATCACTTCTGGAATAAAACTGATTTTGTTTCTGCAGAAAAGATGGTCGGCCTCAACCTCAACCACACCTATTTCCAGGGATGTTTCCAGATTGTCAGCGAGCCGATCAACAAACAGAACGTGGTCTGCCTGGCTCATAAAGACAACGTCCGCCTGATTCAATTGCTCAACGAAGAAATCGCGAAGTTGAAATCAGCAGGCGTAGTCGATGAAATCATCAATAAGTACAGCGAATTCAGAGAAACGGGGAAGGTGGAACCTCACATCAGGGCGATCAAGAACCCTTAACCGTTCCGGCAACAAACCCCCTGCATGGCACAGGGGGTTTCTTTATCCCAAAATCAGGTTCAGGCTGCCATGAATAAACCGGTTAATCTTCCCATGGAGCAATTCCTTTGAGCTAGAGGATTTACAATCGTTCTGCAGAAAATAGTATAAATATATACGTAACCAATTTGATGCGGGGGGATGATTAAATGTTTGTCCAGGATTATATGTCAGTGAACCCGGTAACAGTGGCTCCTGAAGATACACTGGGAGAGGCGCTCAAGCTGATGAAAGAGCACTCCATCCGCCGGCTTCCGGTGCTTTCAAAAGGTGATATCGTGGGCCTGGTAACCGAGCAGGACCTGATGAAGGCCTCCCCTTCCTCCGCTACCAGCCTCTCGGTGTGGGAAATAAACTATCTTTTTCCGAAGATCAAGATCAAAGATATCATGACCAGGAAGATCTTTACGGTTGCACCGGAGACGATCCTCGAGGAGGCGGCGCTGCTCATGCAGGAGAATAACATCAGCACCCTGCCGGTGCTCAAGGATAACCGGCTGGTGGGTATTATTACCGAAAGCGATCTCTTCAAGGCATTCATTGATGTGCTTGGATTGAATCATCCCAGTGTTCGGGTGACCCTGCCGGTGGAGGACCAGGTGGGGGTGTTAAAGAATGTAACGGAAGTAGTTGGCGCCGCGGGGATCAATATAATTTCTACGATTGTCCAGCGCTTTTCCGATAACCGGGTTTATCTTATCCTGCGGCTGGATACGGGAGATATTACCGGTGTAACCAAAATCTTCGAAGCTGCCGGGATGCAAGTGGCACATATCTGTTAGTTGCCGCCCTCATGGTTTAAAATAAGGAGCCGGTTGAAAAGCCGGCTCTATTTGCTGTAAATCCTCCAACGGAGGTTGCCAGAGACAAGGTATAAAGGAGGAGAATTTTATGACGAAAGTAGCGATGATCGGGGCCGGCAGCCTGGTTTTCTGCAACAACCTTATCGGCGATCTGCTGCTTTATCCCGAGCTGAAGGATGAACTGGTGTTATCGCTGATGGACATCGACGCAGAGCGTCTTGAGATGGCGGCCGGTTATGCCCGCCGCCGTTTGGAGAGCGAAGGTTCACGATCACAGGTTGAAGCGACACTTGAGCTTGAAGAGGCTCTTTCCGGGGCCGATTATGTGATCAACATGGTCCAGGTCGGCGGCTTCGCTTCAACGCTGATTGACTTCGAGATTCCGGCCAAATACGGACTCAAGCAGACCATCGCCGATACCCACGGCATCGGCGGCGTCTTCCGGGCGCTCCGCACCATCCCCGTAGTGCTTCAGATCTGCCGGGTAATGGAGGAGCGCTGCCCCGATGCCCTGTTGATCAACTACTCCAATCCGATGGCGATGAATGTCTGGTCCGCTTACAGCGCTGCTCCGGTCAAGGTGGTCGGGCTCTGTCACAGCATCCAGTTGACGGCAATGTTTCTGGCCAACTATGCTGAAATTCCCTATACCGAATTGAGCTACCGGGCGGCCGGGATCAATCATCTCTGCTGGTTCGTCGAGCTGAAGCATCTCGGTGCCGATCTTTACCCGCGCCTTCTGGAGATGATCGTAGATGACCCGCTGCTCTACAGTTCCGACAGGGTGCGTTTTGAAATAATGAAGAATTTCGGCTGCTTTGTTTCCGAGTCCAGCGAGCATATGGCCGAATATGTTCCTTACTTCATCCCTTACGACGAGCTTATCGCCGAGCTGAACATTCCCATCCACGACTACATCCTCCGCTGC
>CAZPET010000009.1:0-16526 GCA_964585625.1 uncultured Syntrophomonadaceae bacterium | reverse complement strand
TCAGGGCATAATACTGCACATTTGCCGCCGTAGGCACGGCGCCGGCCAGGGCGCTCAAATAGGCTGTCCCGCCCGCTTCTTCAAGAGAGTGCTGCCGCTGCAGCTCGTCGGCAAGGGTAACCAGATCCACCGGTTCACCCTTTTCGCTTAAAGCCATGATCGCCTCGAAGATTTTCTGGTGGGCGGTCCGGTAGAAATCGTCTTCGCGAAGCAGCTCCGCGGCGGCAAAAATCGCTTCCCGGTCAATAATCATCGAACCGAGAACGGACTGCTCCGCCTCGATGCTCTGCGGTGGAATTTTATCAACAGTGAGAACCATCGCTCAACGCTCCTTTTTCCTGCAGCAGCCGGAGAGCGCCGCGGGATAAAAAGTGGGGCAGCAGGCTCTCGATATTACCGGCTGTCGCGATCTTCATTTCGGGGAAGCGGCGGCTCGGTTCAGCCTTGTTTTCTACCGGAATCACTACTTTTTTTAGTCCGGCAAGGCGTGCCCCGTAAATCTTCTCTGTAATCCCGCCAACCGGTTTAAGCTGCCCCCGCAGGGATATTTCCCCGGTAACGGCACAATCCTGCCGCAGCGGCAGCTTATTTACAGCGCTGAATATTGCCAGGAAGATGGCTGCTCCGGCGGAGGGTCCGTCGATATTGCCTCCACCGACCACGTTAAGATGCAGATCGTAGTCTTTAAGATCCACCCCGGATAGCTTTCGCAGTAGTGACGCAGCCACAAATACAGAATCCCGGGCCATCGAGCCCGCTGTTTCGTTAAAGCGCATGCTTCCCCGGCCGGGTTGACCGGCCGGAAAAGCCAGCGCCTCAATCTCCAAAACCAGGCCGGTAAAACCGCTCACTCCGAGAGCCAGGGCCCGTCCGATCACGGCCTCCCCTCCGGCTGAGACCGGGCTTAAGGGAAAAAGGCGGTTGCTGATCAAGACCTTCTGCATCAGCGCGGCGCTGATACGAAGCCCCTTGCGACCCCTGCGGTGCTGATGTTCGTAGAGCGCCCGCCCGTATGCATCAACCAGCAGGTTGACCGCCCTGCGCCCTTCGCAGGTATAGCGGCTGACCAGGCGCGCCGCCTCCGGATCGATGGAAAGCTGCAACCTTGCGGCGGAAGTGTGCACGATCTCCTCTATCTCCACAGGGGTAAGCGGTTCAAAGTAAACCGCCGAGCAGCGCGAACGGAATGCAGGCGAGATCGCCTCCGGGGAACGGGTCGTCGCTCCGATCAACACAAAATCGGCAGGCGCGCCCCGCTCAAAAAGGAGCCGGATATATTTCGGGATCTGCGTGTCGGTGGGATCGTAATAAGCTGAATCAAAATATACACGTTTGTCTTCCATGACCTTGAGAAGCTTGCTTTGCAATGCAAAATCCATCTCGCCAATCTCGTCAATAAAAAGGATCCCGCCGTGGGCATCGGAAACCAATCCCAACTTCGGTTCCGGAACTCCACCTTCGATCAGGTTCCGGCGAGCTCCCTGGTATATCGGGTCATGGACCGAACCGATCAGCGGATCGGCTATTTCGCGGGGGTCCCAGCGCAGGGTGGCCCCGTCAACCTCCACAAAAGGGGCTTTCTCCGAAAAGATGGCACCCGGAATTTTCTGGACGCTCTTCAGCGCCAGGCGCGCAGCCGTGGTTTTCCCCACGCCCGGGGGTCCGTAGAGAATGATATGCGGCGGATAGGGTGAAGCCAGCTTGGACACCAGCGCCGCAATGGCCTCGCTCTGTCCGATAATCTGCTCCAGCTCTGCGGGCCGGAGCATCTCCTGGGCGGAGCGGGAAAGCTGCTGCGCAAACATTTTCTCTGTTTGGGCATATTTTTTAAGAGTTTGCGGATTTTCCACCCCGCCCCATTCCCGGATGACCTCTCTTTTGATTTCCAGAAGATACTCTTCATGCTGCTCTTCGAGGCGTTCCTTTATTTTATACTCCAGCGATTCTTCAAGCGAACGGCGCGCCAGCAGGTCTGCCAGCGCCTCCTCCAGCTCGGTAAAGGCCTCTGGGAACTGCTCCTCCGTGGGTAAGTCGCTCAAGGTCGGGTTTTCAAAAACCAGCCGCTGCAAACCGAGCAGCTGCCGGGCCGGCTTGCGAGAATGGATCAACGAGAGAGCTTCCAGCTTTCCCGCCTTTAAAACCATCTTTTCGGTCCCGTAAAGCTGGTTTACCAGGTCGAGCAGGGCGTTGAGACGTCTTTGATGCTGCGTCGTCTGCTGCTCCGGGCTCATCTCGTCCCTCCTATTTCTCCTCTTCCACCTCTACGACCACCGCGGCTTTGACTCCGGAGTGCAATTTTACGGAGATCTCGTAACGCCCGGTGGCCTTGATCGGCTCTTCGAGAATGATTTTTTTCTTATCCACGTCAAACCCCAGCCGCTGCAATTCACCGGCTATATCCGCCGCGGTTACAGAACCGAAAAGACGCCCGCCTTCTCCGGCAGCCAGCCGAAAACGAAGGACCTGCTGTTCCAGTATCCCGGCCTGAACCCGGCTCTCCTTCTCGAGGCGGCTGCTTTTCTGCTGCAAGACAAGCTCCCGGTGCTGTCTCTCCCGCAGGCGGCCCGGTGTGGCCTCCTCGGCCAAGCCTTTGGGAATAAGAAGGTTTCGGCCGTAACCGGGAGCGACTTCTTTCACTTCACCCTTTTTCCCCAGGCCGGCAACGTCTTCTATGAGAATTATCTTCATCAGATTCACCCTTTCAAAGGTTGTCATGCTCCTGCGATTATCTGGTCAAAAATAACGGTATAATGACCACCACAATTCTTTCCCGATCACCTGACGTCAGAGATCATATTTCGCTCTTAAGCCGGCCGCCTCCTGCTCTCAGGCAAAGCTAAAAAACGGCGCCGGCAGCAGAAGCCTCCAGCACCGTTTTTATCGGCGGGCCTTTTTGATCGGATTATTCGGAGGTGAATGGGAGCAAGGCCATGATCCGCGCTCTTTTGATGGCCCGGGTTAACTGCCGTTGATGCTTGGCGCAGTTGCCCGAGATCCGCCGCGGCAGGATCTTGCCCCGCTCAGTAATAAAGCGCTTCAGCTTTTCATACTGTTTATAATCAACCTGTCCAATCTTGTCCACGCAAAAACTGCAAATTTTTCTTTTAGGTCTACGGCCCTTCTCGCGCCTCAACTAACCAGCCTCCTCAAAAGGGAATGTCGTCTTCGCCGACTGCCATTTCGTCACCGGGGAATGAATCGGTCTCTTCACTGCGCGGCCGCTCCAGAAACCTGACATCACGGGCTACCACTTCGGCCGCCTTCCTCCGGACTCCCTCCCGGTCATCATAAGAGCGAATCTGCAGGCGCCCCGTCACCGCCACCAGCCTCCCTTTCTGGAGGTAGTTGGCACAGTTCTCAGCCAGTTTGTCCCAGGTGACGATGTTGATAAAGTCAGCCTCTCTCTCCCCCTGCTTGTTGGCAAACGGCCGGTCCACAGCCAGAGTAAATGAGGCCACCGCCGTGCCGTTCCCGGGGGTGTAACGGAGCTCCGGATCCCGGGTCAAACGTCCAATCAGCACAACCAGGTTAAGCATCCCATGCACCGCCTTTTTATAAATTGAGCATCTTACTCGTCTTCCCGCACGATGATAAAGCGGATCACCGCGTCGTTAACCCGGAAGAAATGTTCGAGCTCGGGGATGATCTCATGGGATCCCGTAAATTGCATCAGGTAGTAATGTCCCTCGTTAAACTTGTCGATCTCGTAGGCCAGCTTCCGTTTTCCCCAGTCGTCGGTTTTGTCAATCTCTCCTCCGAGTTTCTTTAAAACGGCCTGGAGATTGTTAACCAGCTCTTCTTCGATTTCGTTTTCAAGTTCAGGTTTAAGGATAAACATGGTTTCATAGATAGCCAATGCGGTTCACCTCCCTCTGGACTGGCGGCCCCGGCAAGCGGAGCAGGGTAATGCGGGATGATCATAGCATATTTCACCAGCAAGGGCAAGCTGTTGACATTATTTCTGCGGTTTGCCGGCCGGTAAAGCGCCAGTACCCTGTCAACCAAATATGCCTTGTTTTCAAATCCCCCCGGCCCCCCTCCAAAGGGGGGAGCCTGAAAACAAGTTCCCCTTAGAATAAGGTCAGGAGACGGACCTGCAAAATTTAAGGTAAGGGGGCAGAGCACTATCCTCGGAAATGAAAATATAGCACCTCGCCGTCAACTACAGGATAATCCCGTCCCCCGGTGTGCACCGCCCCCTGTTCGCGTGCCGTTGTAAGATCTCCGGCCGCGATCAGGTGATCCCAGGGGATCACTTCGGCTTTAATAAATCCCTGCCCAATATCCGTATGCACCCTGGAGGCTGCTTCAAGGGCGGTCGTCCCGCGGGGAACGAGCCAGGCCCGGGCCTCTTCACCCTTAACCGTGTAGAAGGTGATCAACTCCAGAAGCCGGCAACATCCCTGCAGCATCTCCTGTACCTGTGACCCGGCAAGGCCGTATTCCTGTAAAAAGAGCTCCTTTTCATCACCGGGAAGCTCGGCAATCTCCGCTTCGAGACGGGCAGATATCGAAATCAAGGGGCTCTGTTCAGCCCGGGCCAATTCGGCCAGCCCCTCCGGCGGATTCACAGAGCAGCCGTTTTCCGGCCCGTTGAAAACGTAAAGCATCTTCTTGGAAGTCAATAAGAAAAGTTGGCCCAGATACTCTTTTTCTGCAACATCCACGGTCAACAGGCGTGCCGCCAATCCGCGTTGCAGCTGCTCTGCGAGGCGGTCAAGAAAAAGCAGCTCTGCCGCAGCCCCGGAAGCACCGCTTTTCAGCTGCGGCTGGATCTTCTCTTTCCGCCTGGAAACCGTTTCCAGATCGGCGAGGATTAGCTCGAGATTAACCACGGCAGCCCGCGATACCGGGTCGTTGTGCCCTTCTTCAAAGCAATCAAAGCCGGCGACAACATGGAGCAGCATATCCACGTTGCGCAGCTCACCCAAAAAGCGGTTCCCCAATCCCTCCCCCCGGCTGGCGCCCTTGACCAGGCCGGCGACATCAACGATGCGCATTGTCGGCGGGGTCACCTTTTCTGAAGAGCAAAGTGCTGCCAGAGCTTCAAGGCGGGGATCATGTAGGGAAACTATCGCTATATTCGGATCAATCGTGGTAAAGGGGTAGCTGTCAATGGCCACATTGATCGCCGTCAGCGCTTTAAAAAGTGTCGATTTACCGGCATTGGGCAGGCCGACGATCCCACAACTCCAGGACACCTGGGCTCCCCCTTATTTTTCATGTTCCATTTCCGGCGCCGCTTCGGCAATAATCTTCTTTACCCGGCGTTCGAACTGTGCCCGCGGCAGCAGGACGCTGCGGCCGCACTGGAGACACTTGATCCGGAAGTCCATCCCTACCCGGATAATCTGCCAGCGGTTCGATCCGCAAGGATGATCTTTTTTCATCTGAACAACCTGTCCGGTGCGGTAAGTCTCCACTACAAAGACTCCGCTTCAATGACGGCGCTGATTTCAGCAAAAATCTGCTCGATTTCCTGGTTTCCGTTAATCCTGGCAATTAAGCCTGCGTTACTATAGTAATCAACGAGCGGAACGGTTTGTTTCTTGTAGACCAGCAGGCGCTCCTGAACCGTGGAGAGGGAGTCGTCCTCTCTCTGGTAGAGCTCTCCGCCGCACTGGTCACAAACATTGCGCACCCTGGGTGGATTAAATTTAATATGATATGTAGCCGCGCATTCCCGGCATACCCTCCGCCCGGTCAGACGGGAAACCAGTTCCTCTTCATCAACTTCTATATGGATAACCCGGTCAACCTTTTTACCTGTTTCCCCCAGCACCTGATCCAGAGAATGGGCCTGGGCCACTGTCCGGGGAAAACCGTCGAGGATGGCGCCGCCGGCACAGTCAGGATCGGCCAGCCTTTCCTGGACAATCCCGACAACCACCTCATCGGGAACCAGCTGCCCCTGTTCCATATAGCTCCGCGCCTGCTGCCCTAATGGAGTACCGCTCTTTACAGCCGCCCGGAGAATGTCTCCCGTGGCGATATAGGCAAGGTGAAACTCCTTGACCAGCCGTTCCGCCTGCGTCCCCTTGCCGGCACCCGGAGGACCCAATAAAATAATCAGCATCTCTCTCCCTCACTTTTCGGGACACTCAGGATATGATTATAAGAGTATATTGTTCTTCTTTTTCCCGTTAATTCCTGCCTGCGCCCTGGAAAGAGCTTAAAGCCAGATCCCCAGGCGGTTAAAGAGGTGCCAGGCCAACCGGGCTAAAAAGGTCTTTTCCAGCTGCAGCATTTCAGGCGGTATCCCGCAGAGCCAGGCTACAGGAGCTGCTGCGCCGATCAGCAAAACGCCACAGCAGCACTGCCTGATCAAGCCGATCAAAGCGCCTCCCCACCGGGCCGGCTTGCTTAAGCTGCCGTTTCTCTCTCGCGCCAGGGCGAAGCCGCACAGTTTAAAAAACCCCCACCAGAGGCCAAGGCCGGCCAGAAAAGCGGCGGTGCAGCCGATCATCTGTACCAGCAGATCTGCCAGGAACCGCGGGTCCCCGGACGCGGTCACGGTTGACCCCGTAACCAGCGCCTCCCGCAAAATAGCGGGCAAATCCAATAGGGGCATTGATCCGGGGCCGGGGACTCCTCCGCTGACCGGCAGCGCCAGGCGGTTGTTAACCATTGTTTCGATGAATTCTTCTACCGGATAATGCCGGGCCCAAAACATCCTCAGCTCCGCCCGGCCCAGAAGAGCCGTCAGCGTGGCACAGATGAGCCCTCCCAGGCTGCAGGCCAACTTCCTCCAGCCCTGATCATATCCGGTTACCGCTCCCCACATCAGCAGACAGCCTACCGCCAGATCCAGCCAAAGCATCGCTTTATTCAACTTCCTTAACGCATCCAGGTCTCTCATACATATTTAAAAAGATCTTTTAATATAACTAAGGTATCATAAAGCTTTAGGAGAGGGCTGTATGGCCGACCTTTTAGCAACGCCTCCCCGGTTGAGCATTGTTGAAGAAGGCACTGTGTTGAGGGTTAACTGCAAAGATTACAAGGCTGTAGATAAGATCGCCGGCGGGCTCATTATATTGATGTCCGGCCTGAAAGAGCTCTCTCAAAACAGGCAGCGCCTGGTCGTTTGCATCGGTTCAGACCGCTCCACCGGGGATTCCCTGGGACCGCTGGTCGGCGCATACCTGAAGCAGCTGTCGCTTCCCCGGACCATAATCTGGGGAACGCTGGCCGATCCCGTTCATGCCCTGAATCTGGAAAATTATACACAGAAGATTGAGAGTGACGAGTCGCGGCCCCTGGTGATCGCCGTAGATGCTTCACTGGGCAAGCCCGGCAGCGTTGGGTTGATTGAAGTGGGGAAGGGGCCCCTCATTCCCGGGGCCGGTGTAAACAAAAAACTGCCGCCGGTTGGTCATATCTACTTGAGCGGTATTGTCAACCTCGGCGGCTTTATGGAGCAAATGGTTCTTCAGAGCACCCGTCTTTTTCATGTGCTTGAAATTGCCATGGTTATGGCCCGAAGCTTACAGCATGCCCTCAATCAAACCTGAAAAATATGTTCCGGTCATGCAGCGCGCTCGCTTCTGGCAAAACATACCTCAACCTTTGCCGGGGGGATCTTCATCTACAACTTTTTTTAACAAAGGTCTGACCGGCTGATCCTTCTGTCTCATCTCCATGCTGCCGGAGAAGACCGCCCCATCATCAACCAGCAGACCGTTTGTTTTCACGCTGCCGATAACGATGCCGCTGTTTTTTATTTCCAGTTTTCCTTCCGCTTCAAGACTGCCTTCGAATCGTCCGGCAATGGCCACATGACGCGCCTTTAGCTCCAGGTTTACCTTTCCGCCTTCACCGATAACCACGTCTCCCTGGGTTTCGATTTCGCCCTCCATCTCTCCATCTATCCTGATAAGTCCTTTTGCCTTGATCGACCCCTTGAAGCATGTGTCCTTTCCAATAACCGTATTTACTTTATCCGGCGGAGTTTCAATGGGGGTTTTTTTAAACATTCCCTGGCACCTCCTTTAATAATATTAGCGCATATATCGTGACGGGTTTACCGCCACACCGTTAACGTGAACTTCGTAATGGAGATGGGTCCCCGTAGCGCGTCCGGTCCGGCCCATATATCCGATCACCTTGCCCCGCTTTACCCACTGCCCGGGTGAAACGGCAAAGCCGGAAAGATGGGCGTAGTAAGTATGAAAACCGTAGCCGTGGCGGATAATGATCAGATTGCCGTAACCCCCGCGGTAACCGTTATAGGTGATCTGACCGTCAGCGGTGGCATAAACCGGGGTGCCGTAAGATCCGGCGATATCGACACCGTAGTGAAACTTGCTGCCACCCCCAAAAGGAGAGCGGCGCATCCCAAATCCCGAGGTGAACCTGCCCCTGGTAGGCCAGATCGAGGGTGTCGCCGCGAGGCGGCGAACATATTCGTCTACCTCCCCTTTCAAGGTTTCCAGGGTGTCGGTTTTTTCCGGAACCAGGCTTTGCAGCACGGAAAGGTTTTCTGCCGCCCGGTCCAGGACCCGGTCCTGGTCTGAACGTGCGGCGTACAGCCGCACCTCTTCGGGGGAGGCCTCTCCTCTTGACTCATTCTCCTCTTCATCCCGTCCCTGGCTGAGGCCCAGTTTATCGGCCACCTCCTCCGCCAGGTCTTCAATCTGCTGCATCCGCTCGAGCAGTTGCTGGGTTTCATGGGCAAAGGCGTTGATCTCATCTTGTTGGACCTGGTTTGCCTGCCTCAAGATGCGCACCTCTTCGGCCTCCAGCCGGGCATTGCGGTATATGTAGGCCAGAAATAAAAACGCAGCCAACCCCACCACAAAGAAGGCGACAATAAGCTGCCCTATAAACAGGGGCAGCCGGAAACTGTACGTGGCCTCCTCTGAATGAGGCACGATCATTATCGTAAAGCAGCGCTTTCGTTTCTGCACCATATTCCCACCCTTAAATAGTCTTACCCTTGCCCGGCCTCCAGCTGACGCCTGGCCTCGTCGAGAGCCTGAACTTCCTCCTCGCTGAGAAAATAGCTCGACTTGCCCTGCTTAACGGGTTTGCCGTAACATCTGCTCTCTTCCCTTCCGAAAAGGCTGGTCAAAACAATTCCGTCCAGGTTGCGATCCAGCAGGGCTAGAGAAAAACTGAGATCGCTGCCGGTTTCCCGAAAGGCGTTATATCGAACCAGCCCCACACCGGCCACCGCCAGCTGCAGCTTTTCTTCAACCTCTGCCAACCGGGCGCCTGTTTGCTGCTGCTGACGCAGCGCCTCTTCGATCAAAGCTCCGTGACGATTAAGCAGCTCCTCCAGGTTCAACTCGTCCCGGCCCATCATCATCTTGCGATAGCGTTTTCTCAGGGATAATCCCAGTGACAGCGCTGCTGTCGACAGCAGGATAGAGATTAGCGATGCCGCACCGACGGCGAGTAGAAGATAATGGAGGTTGGTAGAAATCCACGGATCAATCATTTCCCAAACCGGCATACCCGATGACACCGCCTTGCCACTACTTATTAAGAAATGTTAATAATGTTAATTTCGCCTTAAAGGGTGAATCTCCTTTTTTTAAAAAAAAATTGTTTCATGTGAAACAATGCATTTTTACGGCGCAATCAGTTGGTTTTGTTTCACGTGAAACAGATCTATTCAATACCCTCGGGCATCAACAGGTCAACGAGGCGGTCGAGATCGTCTTCCCCGTAAAAAGATATCTCGATCGTGCCGCCCCCCTTGCTGCGATATATTTTTACCTTGGTTCCAAGGTGGCGCTGCAAGCTGCCCTGCAGCTCTTTTAAAAGCGGATCCGCCGCTACGGGCACATCTTTTACCCGCCCCTTGTTTGCACCTCCAGCTGCTTTGCCGGCCAGGCTCTCCGCTTCCCGGGCAGTCATTTTACGGGCGATTATCTGCCTGGCCAGATCTTCCTGCCGGGCGGCATCCGGCAGCGACAGCAGCGGCCGGGCCTGTCCGGCGCTGAGCTCTCCGCTGATGATGGCCTCCTGTACTCTTTGCGGCAGCGCCAGCAGACGTACAGTGTTGGCAATCGCAGAGCGGCTCTTTCCAAGGCGCCGGCCCAACTCTTCCTGGGTCAGCTCGAACTCTTCCATCAGCCGGCGATAGGCGGCCGCTTCTTCTATGGGGTTCAGGTCTTCACGCTGCAGGTTTTCAATCAGGGCAATCTCGAGCATATCCTTTTCATCAAGGTCTCTTACCAGGGCCGGGATCCTGGTCAATCCGGCCATTCTGGCCGCCCGGCACCGCCTTTCTCCGGCCACCAGGTAATAGCCCTCTTCTTTGGACGGAGAAACCACCACTGCCTGGACCACGCCGTGCTCTTTTATGGAATCGGCCAGCTCCTGCAGCTTTACCGGATCGAAGTTGATCCGGGGCTGAAAGGGGTTCGCTTCAATTTGGCTCAAGGGAATCTCGATTATATCTGCAGTCCCGGTGAGCGCTTCGTTGATCAGCGCTCCCAGGCCCCGGCCGAGCCTCCTTTTCTCACTCATTTTCTGCTCACCTCCCCGGCCAGGGCCAGGTAAACCTCCGCTCCCTTGCTGCGGGGATCATATTCTAGAATATGTAACCCATGGCTCGGCGCTTCGCTGAGGCGGACATTGCGGGGAATGATCGTCCGGTAGACCTTCTCTTTAAAATATTCCCGGACTTCTTCCACAACCTGTTCGGAAAGATTGGTCCGCGAGTCGTACATGGTCAGGACGACACCTTCTATTTGCAGCTCCTCGTTGAGATGCTTGCGGACAAGTGAAATCGTGTTCATCAATTGTCCAAGCCCCTCCAGGGCATAGTACTCGCATTGGATTGGGATCATAACTCCGCCGGCAGCAGTAAGGGCATTCAGAGTCAGCAAGCCAAGGGAAGGGGGGCAGTCGATCATGATAATGGAGTAGTCTTCTTTTACCGGCGCCAGCGCCTCCCTTAATTTTACCTCGCGTGATACGGTCGGGACCAGTTCGATCTCCGCCCCGGCCAGCTGAATCGTCGCCGGCACTACAAACAGGTTCTCCCAGCGGGAAGGCAAAATGATTCTCTCCAGGGGAAGCCCGTTGATCAAGGCATCGTAAATGCAAGCCCTGATCTCCTTTTTCGACAGACCCATTCCGCTGGTGGCATTTCCCTGCGGATCGATATCGAGCAGCAGCACCTTCTCGCCCAGCCGGGCCAATGCGGCGCTCAAGTTCACCGCTGTTGTAGTTTTACCGACACCGCCTTTTTGGTTGGCGATGGCTATAATGCGCGCCATTGTTCCTCTCCCTTTTTGACTATATAGTTGACGGATTGTCTTTAAGAGCTGCCTTTGAAAAGCCGGATTGTCACTTCAATGTAATCCTGCTCCACCTTCTCCTCCACCTCGGGGCTCAGGCCGGAGCCTTCTATGATTTTAATCGCCTGGTGGATGGTGTTTAGAAATATGCGCATGTCCCGGACCATGCCCTTGCGCTGCATGCCGGGTTTCTCAATCTCTTTCCGCTCAACCAGCCGGTCAATTCTTTTTTCAGTATCACTTACGGTCAGATCCCTCTGGATTATCTCCTGGACCATCTTTTTCTGCTGCTCTGCCGAATTGAGCCTCAATAGAGCGCGGGCATGCCTTTCTGAAAGCTGCTCCTTGACCAGAAGATCTTTGACCTCTTCCGGAAGCTTTAGCAGCCTCATCTTGTTTGCAATCGTCGATTGGCTCTTTCCGAGACGCTGGGCCAGTACTTCCTGGGTTAGGTTAAATGTCTGGATCAACCTGGCGTAACCTGCCGCTTCGTCAAGGTAGCCAAGATTCTCCCGCTGCAGGTTCTCAATCAGCGCCATTGCCGCAACGGCGCTGTCAGAAAGCTCTTTGACAATTGCCGGTATTGTTTTCCACCCCAGGTTCCTGCAGGCAATGACCCTGCGCTCGCCGGCGACGATCTGGTAAGCCCGGCCTGCGCGACGCACAATAATCGGATGCAGCAACCCGTAAGTCTTTATGGACTGGGTCAGCTCGCCAATTTTCTCTTCCGGAAAACTTTGTCGCGGCTGGTAAGGGTTCGGCTGTAGATGGTCTATGCGGGCCTGGATGACCTTCTCCTTGCTCGATTCTCCTTCGAGCAATGGAAAGTTTCTTATCCGGTCATCTTTCATCTGATGATCACCACCTCAAGCTTGCTTATGGAAACTATTAGACAACCATGGAAACATTCCTTCAAAAACGGAAATTAAATTAATCTCCGAGCGGTTTCCTGGCCGGTCTACCGGCTCGCCTCGGATAAGCTGCCGGGGTCGGCGTTATCTTTTTGATCAAATAAAGAGTTCTCTCTTCTCCGGTGAGAAGGCGGTAGCGCCAACATTTTTCCAGCCGGCCCCCACACAGGCGAAGCGAAGCTCCGGCTTCTTCCATCTCTGCCATCCCTTGTTTCCCCTTATAGAGAAGCAAATACCCTCCGATCCTGACCAGGGGCAACCCCAGCTCCGCCAGCACCGCAGCCCGGGCTACCGCGCGGCTGACCACACAGTCGAAGCGCTCGCGGCAGCCGGGATCGCGGCCCCATTCCTCCGCCCGCCCCGGTAAATATAAGACCTCCCGCAGTTTCAACTCTGTGCCAACGCGCCTTAAATAATTGATCTTCCGCCGGTTGGCATCCAGCAGATAAAGCTTCTGTTCAGGAAGGCAGATTTTCAAGGGGATCCCCGGCAAACCCGCCCCCGTGCCCAGGTCCAGCAAGCTGCCGGGAGGGATCCGCCAAAGCTTCAGCGGATAAAGCGAATCGAACAGGTGTTTCTTGATCAGGGGTGCACCGCTTCTTTCGCCGACCAGCCGCTGCTTTTCCAGGCCTTCCAAAAGAAGATCGATATAGAGCAAGAGTTGCTCTTTCTGAAATTCGCTAATTTTCAGCCCCAGCTCTGCAATTACCGCCCCCAGCAGTTCTCTGAAATCCTGCTCTGATGGCATATTCAACCACCCTGCTCTTATTTTCCAATACAAAACTCGCTAAATATCCTGTCCAGGAGCTCCTCGGAGACGGTCGCTCCGGTAATTTCGCCCAGCTTCAGCCATGCCTCCTTCAGGTCGAGGCTTACCAGTTCGAGGGGCTGGTATTCGGACGCCCGCAGCGCCATTTCGATAAGATCGCGGGCTTCCTGGACAATCCCGGCATGCCTCAGGGTCATTATGGCCGGGCTTTCTGCGGCGACGGTTCCCAGGTTCCGATCCAGCAAGTTGACGATCACATCCTCCAGTTGATCAATGCCCCGGTTGAGAGTTGCTGACGTCTGCACGACCGGATATCCCTGTAAGCGAGCGGCAACCTCTGGGACGTTAATCCGCTGATCCAGGTCCATTTTGTTAATGACGACCACGACAAGCTGTCCGGGCCGGATCAGCGAGGCGACATCCTCATCATCTTTACTCCACGAGGTGGATACGTCAAGAACGACAATCAGGAGGCGGGCTTCGGCGACGGCGCCTTTGGCCCTCGCTATCCCTTCTCTCTCCACCGGATCGACAGCACCGTGAATGCCGGCAGTATCAATTAAACGGAGGGGATAGCCGCCCACTGTGAGAAACCCCTCGAGAAGATCCCGTGTCGTCCCGGGAACTTCATGAACAATGGCACGCTGCTCTTTCAGCAGTGCATTTAGCAGAGATGATTTTCCGGCATTGGGCTTGCCTATAATTGCGGTGGTCAGCCCTTCCTGCAGCGCCCGGCCCCTCTCTACTCCATCGGCCATTTTCCCCAGGAGCTCTTTTATTCTTATCAGTTCCTCTCTGGTTTCCTGATCCATTTCAACTTCTTCATCAAGGTCTTCCGGAAAGTCCATATGTGCTTCTATGCGGGCCAGAACATCCAGTATCCGATCCCTGATCTCTCCTGTTTCTTTGGAAAGACGTCCTTTTAAATTGGAGACGGCTATTTTTACAGCCTCATCTGAACGGGCCCGGATAATCTTCAAAACGCTTTCCGCCTGGCTGAGATCAATCCGCCCGTTCAAGAATGCGCGCCGTGTAAATTCACCGGGTCCGGCCATCCTGGCCCCCGCTTTCAACACCCGTTTTAAAATCATGCGCAGCGTTAAAATACCGCTGTGGCAGTCAATCTCTACGGTATCCTCGCGGGTGTATGTGCGCGGCGCCTTCATAAAAGTTACCAGCACCTCGTCGAACGCCTCATTGCACTCAGAAAGAATATGGCCGTAGTAAAGGTAATGCGACCTTGGGTAATCCGGGGCGGGCTTTCTGTGGGGGACAAATATATTTTTTCCGATAGAAAAGGCGTCTTTGCCGCTAATACGGACTATGCCTATGCCGCCTTCCCCTACCGGTGTGCTGATCGCGGCAATCGTATCACTTTCGTTCAAGCCAAACCTCCTCGTCAAAGAAAAAACCGCTCCTCCCGGGAGGAGCGGTTCACCCCTGCTGCATTACCGCGGCGCTATGACCACCTTGCGATAGGGTTCGTCCCCCTTACTGTAGGTCACAACACCGTCAAAATCCTGCAGGGCGAGGTGAATGATCCGCCTCTCCTGGGGCGTCATCGGCTCCAGAACCTGTTCGCGTCCGTCCGAATCAACCCGGCGGGCGATGCTTTGGGCCAGCCGAATCAAGGTTCGCTCGCGGCGAGAACGGTAATTTTCAATATCAACGATTACCATCTTCCTGAACTGGGCAAACTGGCGGCGCATGACCGTGTTTGCCAGGTACTGCAGTTCATTCAAAGTTTTCCCCCGCCGCCCGATCAGAACACCAACTTTTTTTCCGCTGATCGAAGCGCAGATCTTCTCATCGTCTTCCTGCACCTGGATCACCGTTTTTAAACCCATTCCTTCAACAACGCCGCACAAAAAGCCTTCCAGGTACATGGCAGGTGTTAAGCGGGGCTTTACGTTAACACGGGCCGTCCGTGTGCTGATAAAGCTGAACAAGCCCTGGGCCGGCTCGCTTAAAATCTCTACAATGGCATTGTTCTCTTTAATCCCGAGAGTGGAGAGCGCCTTCTCTACAGCCTCTTCGACGGTCCGGCCGGTTGTTTCAACAGAGTTCATTTCTCTCCCTTCTCTCCTTTTTTTACTTTTGACGGTTCCCTTTTTGTTTTTTTATCAACCTCTGCCGGCACTTTCTCATCACTTTTTTTCTTGTCCATGTGAACGATCAAATAATGCTGCCCCATGGTCAAAAGATTATTTGTAATCCAGTAGATGATCAGGCCGGCTGGAAAAGAAAAACTAAAAAAAACAAACATTGCCGGCATCATGTAAAGCAGCATTTTTTGATTGGTATCGGTCATCGATATTTTTTGATAAATATAGGTGCTCACTCCGGAAAGCACCGGAAAGATATAATAAATAATTTGCTGGGTCAGATCTCCCTGAAACCCGCTCGGAGATACCGCCAGGTCGATAAATTCAAGAGATGGTATCAGAAAAGTATTGATTGATCCCCCCAGAAATTCTCCCGTTTCCCTGAGCAGGCGAAAGATCCCGTACAAGATCGGCAGCTGAACAAGCATGGGCAGGCATCCGGCCATCGGGTTGATCTTGTTTTTCTGCATAAATTCCATCATCGCCTGGTTCTGCTTCTCTTTGTCGTTTTTGTATTTTTGCTGGATCCGCTTGATCTCCGGGTTCAACTCCTGCATCCTTCTGCTCGATTGAAGCTGCTTGTTATTCAAAGGAAACGTGACCAGCTTTATCAGGACCGTCAGAATGATTATGGCTGCTCCGAAATTAGGAACCACAGTATAGATAAAACTCAGGATCTTGCTGAAAAACTGAGCGATAGCTGCTGTCATTTATTTATTCCTCCTGCATCTTTGCCGGTTCTTAGCTCACCGGATCATATCCGCCAGGATGAAACGGGTGGCATTTCAGGAGTCTCCGGATCCCGAGCAAGCTCCCCCGAATAACCCCGAATTTTAATACGGCCTCATAATAATACTGTGAACATGAGGGATAAAATCTACATGTGGCGGGCTTCAATGGCGACAGATATCTTTGATAGACTTTGATCATGATCAAACATGCCTGCACCGCCGCCCGCGGCCGGTTTAATTGTTTAATAGTTTTCGCTTCCTGCATAGATTAAGTAGCTCCTCACGGGCCTGGGCAAAAGAAACGTCCACGGCTGCTTTCCGGGCGACAATGACAAAATCATATCCCGGCTTAATTTGATCGTAAATTTGGCGGAATGCTTCTCCGTAAATTCTCTTAATCCGGTTTCTCTGAACACTCTTTCCTACTTTTTTACTGATAGAAAAACCGATCCTGCTCTCTCCTGTCCGGTTCGGGTAAGAATAGAGCACAATTTTCCTGGATACAAGGGCCTGGCCTCGCCGGTAAACCCTTTTGTATTCCCAGCTCTTTTTTAGCCTTTTCATCCTCGTCCTGGAGGATCAGGCACTTATTTTTCTGCGCTTACGGAGTCGCCTTCTTTTAATGACCGCCCGTCCTGCAGTGGTGCTCATCCTCTTAAGAAAACCGTGCTTCCTTTTCCTTCTTCTGCACTTCGGCTGATATGTCCTTTTCATAATCTTTCCTTTCTAACTTTTCTGTTCAGAATATAAAAAAA
>CAZPET010000008.1:1655-17620 GCA_964585625.1 uncultured Syntrophomonadaceae bacterium | reverse complement strand
GGCCGAAACCTGCGATGAATGGGCCGCCTACGGGCGGAAAAATATTTTCGGCCAGACCCTGCGTGTCTCGACGATGCAATCGGAGGGCGGCGCCGCTGGAGCAGTCCACGGTTCACTGGTTAGCGGCGCGTTGACCACAACCTTTACCGCTTCCCAGGGGCTGCTTCTGATGATTCCGAACATGTATAAAATCTCCGGAGAACTTCTGCCGGCGGTCTTCCATGTTTCAGCCCGTTCTCTGTCCACGCATGCTCTCTCCATTTTCGGGGATCACTCCGATGTAATGGCGGCCCGCCAGACCGGGTTTGCCCTGCTGGCCTCGGCTTCTGTACAGGAGATCATGGACCTGGCCCTGGTGGCCCATCTAAGCGCCATCAAATCACGGGTCCCCTTTTTACACTTTTTTGACGGTTTCCGCACTTCGCATGAGATGCAAAAGATTGAAGTGATCGATTACGAAGATATCAAGAAGCTGGTTGACTGGAAGGAGATCGCCGCTTTTCGGGATCGCGCGCTCAGCCCCGAACGCCCCCACCAGCGGGGCACTGCCCAGAACCCGGATATTCATTTTCAAAACCGCGAAGCAGCCAACCCGTTTTACCTGGCCGTGCCTGACCTGGTTTCTGAAATGATGGAGCGGGTTTCCGAGCTCACCGGGCGCCGCTACCGGCTTTTTGATTACGCGGGAGCTCCCGATGCCGAAGATGTGATCGTTTGCATGGGCTCGGCCTCGGATACTGTTGAAGAGACAGTCAATTACCTCTGTGCCAAAGGAAAGAAGGTCGGACTGGTTAAAGTCCGTCTCTACCGGCCTTTCTCCGGGGAGCATTTTCTGGCGGCGCTGCCTGCAACCTGCAAGCGTATCGCCGTGCTTGACCGGACCAAGGAACCGGGCGCCCCGGGCGAGCCTCTCTACCAGGATGTATGCACCGCCTTCATGGAGGCGCGTCAAACACCTGTAATTGTCGGCGGGCGCTACGGCCTCAGCTCCAAGGAGTTCACCCCCTCCATGGCCAGGGTTGTTTTTGACAACCTGCAGGAAGCCCGTCCGAAGAACCATTTTACCGTGGGAATCACCGATGACGTTACCCACAGCTCCCTGGAGATAAAGGAGCAGATCGACGCCGCCCCCGCCGGGACCTACAGCTGCAAGTTCTACGGGCTCGGCTCCGACGGCACGGTCGGCGCCAATCAGAACAGCATCGTGATCATCGGTGACAATACCGATCTCTATGCCCAGGCTTACTTTGTTTACGATTCGAAGAAATCCGGCGGGATCACCGTTTCGCACCTGCGCTTCGGCCCCCGGCCGATCCAGTCGCCCTACCAGATCGAGCAGCCCGATTTTGTGGCCTGCCATAATCCCTCCTACGTTACCCGCTACGATCTCCTGGAAGGGATCAAGGAGGGCGGCATCTTCCTGCTGAATTCGCCATGGAGCCCCGAGGAGATGGAATCGCGGCTGCCGGCAGAGATGAAGCAGGCCATCGCCCGGAAGAAGCTAAAGTTCTATAACATCGATGCGGTCAAGATCGCCGCGTCGGAAGGGCTTGGCGGAAGGATCAACGTGATCATGCAGTCAGCCTTTTTCCAGACAACCGGGGTCATCGAGCCGTCCCTCGCCTTTGCCGAGATGGAGAAGATGATCGAAAAATCTTACGGCAGGAAGGGCCCCAAGGTGGTGGAAAAAAATATCGCCGTGATGAAGAAGGCCATCGAAGCGATAGAGCAGGTTCGCTTCCCGGAAAGCTGGGCCGATGCAGATAGCGGAGCCGGGCATATTCCCGAAGAGGCACCGCAGTACGTCCGCGAAGTGGTCTACCCGATGCTGGCGCTGCAGGGCGACCGCCTGCCGGTAAGCGCCTTTCAACCGGACGGCGTTGTCCCCCTGGGAACGACCCGCTATGAAAAGCGCGGCATTGCCGTCAAGGTGCCGGTCTGGATCCCCGATCTCTGCATCCAGTGCAACCAGTGTTCCTTTGTTTGCCCCCATGCGGCCATTCGCCCCTACCTGGCGGGGGAGGCGGACCTGGAAGGAGCCCCGGAAGGTTTCGCCACGATCAAAGCCGGCGGCAAAAACCCCGAGGGGCTGCGCTACCGCATCCAGATCTCGCCCCGCGACTGCACCGGCTGCGGCAACTGTATCGATACCTGCCGGGCCAAGGAACCGGCGCTGGAGATGAAGCCGCTTGACGAGGTAGTTGAAACCGAAGATGCCTTCTTCCGCTTTGCCGAGAGCCTGCCCGAACGCGATCTGGGGCTTTCGAAGAGCAACGTGCGGGGCAGCCAGTTCTGCCGGCCGCTGTTCGAGTATTCCGGAGCCTGCGCCGGATGCGGTGAGACCCCTTATCTGAAGCTGATCACCCAGCTCTTCGGCAAGCGGATGCTTGTTGCCAACGCTACCGGCTGCTCATCAATCTACGGCAGCAACGCCCCGACCACCCCTTACTGCACCGATCGCCAGGGAAGAGGGCCGGCCTGGGCCAGTTCGCTGTTTGAAGATAACGCCGAGTACGGCTACGGATATTCTCTCGCGGTGACCCAGCTGCGGCAGCAGCTGAGCGCGCTGGTTGAAGAGGCGCTGGCTCTCGAACTGCCGGCCGCGCTGCGGGAAGCTTTTACCCGCTGGCTCGAGGTTAAGGAAGAGGGTGACCTTTCGCTGGAGGCTGCCGGCCGGATCAAGGAGCTGTTGAAAACAGAGATCGGCCGGACCGCCGGAAAAGTGCGGACCCTTCTGGAGCACATTGACGAACGCAAAGACCTACTGGCCAAGCGCTCGATCTGGATTATCGGCGGGGACGGCTGGGCTTACGATATCGGTTACGGCGGCCTGGATCACGTCCTCTCCACCGGGGCCGATGTAAACGTACTTGTTCTTGACACCGAGGTTTACTCGAACACCGGCGGGCAGTCATCAAAGTCCACGCCTACCGCTGCGGTGGCCAAGTTTGCCGCTGCGGGCAAGCAGACCCGTAAAAAGGATCTCGGAGCGATGGCCATGACCTACGGTTATGTCTACGTGGCCCAGGTGGCCATGGGAGCCAGCGGACAGCAGCTGATCAGGGCGTTTACCGAAGCAGAGGCCTACCCGGGACCCTCCTTGATTATCGCCTATGCTCCCTGCATCGCCCACGGAATCAACATGAGCCGCAGCCAGCGGGAAGAGAAGCTGGCCGTTGAGGCTGGCTACTGGTCGCTCTACCGCTTCAACCCGCTGCTGGCCGAAGAGGGGAAAAACCCCTTTGTGCTCGACTCCAAAGAGCCGGGCGGTGACCTGCGCTCCTTTATGATGAATGAGACGCGTTTCAAAACTCTGCTGCATCAGTTTCCGGAGAGAGCGGAAAAGCTCTTCAAGAAGGCCGAGGAAGATGCCGCTGAGCGACTTGCCTTCTACCGGCGCCTGGCCGGGACTGAAAGCTAAAGGATCACGCGGGCTGATACAAGCAATAATAAGGGAGCAGCTCCAAACCGCTGCTCCCTTTTGTTTTTAGCCGCTCAGGCTTGATTTCACTATGGTTCATACGGCGCCGCCCGGTTTGAGAAGAATTTCACTGCGGGAGAGGCGAGGGCGGGGGAGCGGTTTTTCCGCCGGGTATCCTACAGGCAGCAGGGTCACCACTTCGATCCGGGAGGGTAACTCCAGAATACTGTGCACGTGCGCCGGATCAAAAAGACGCACCCAGCAGCTGCCCAGCCCCAGGGCCGCCGCCTGCAGAACCATATGTTCCACCGAAATGCCAAGGTCAATGTATGCGGAAGGGGGCGCCTGTACCTCTGAAACCTTTTCCGGCAGGCGCCGCCGGTAAAGGACTGCCACCGCTTCTTCAGAGATCACTCCGGCTTCCGCCAGCTCCTGCGTCCGGAGATGCATCGTTTCCTTGGTGAAGGCTGCGCGATCCAGGCAGCAGATAAAGAGAGCCGGCGCCTTGACCACAAAAGGCTGCACTACCGCCGGGGCGATCTTTTCTCGATCTGATTGTTCGGTGAGCAAGACGAAGCGCCACGGCTGGCGGTTGGTCCCCGAAGGGGCCAGGCGGGCCGCTTCCAGAATCTGTTCCAGGTCTTCCGGTGAAACAGGACGCTCCGCAAACTTCCTGATGCTGCGCCGCTGTCCGACCAGTTCTGCAAAACTGATAATCATCACCTCAAAAGGATAATACACAGTACCCAAAAATTAATTATCCCGGCTTGCCGGCGAAGCTGAATGAAGATTTACTTCTACATTATACCGAACATTCCTGCAATCAGCCGGAATCCGGCTCCACGCCGAGCAACCTGGAGACATTCTCTAACCGGTTGCAAACGCTGACTGTCTCTGAGCCGGCAAAGAGAAGCCCCACTGCCCGGTTTTGCTCATCAAGCAGCAGGGAACCGCTGTCGCCGGGACGGGAAACCGCAGAAGTGACCAGCTGATCGATAAAATAAAGCTCCTTGCCGGGCTCCATGGTAACAAAAAGGCTGACGTCACGGGCGATGACCGACCCCCGGACGACACCGCTGGTCCGCCCGCTGAAAACAACTGCATCCCCCGGATAGACCTCTGCTGTTTCGCTGATCCGTCCCAGCGCCATGATCTCTGAAGAGAGATCTTCTTCGCGGAGCGGCCCGGCCAGGGCGGCGTCCACCAGGTTCCCCTCTTCATTGCTTCTCTGCAAATAGAGACGATAGCCGGGCCGCATGACGGTCAAGATCTTGTTGGCCAGGCTTTCCCAGTAGCGGGCCGTGGCGCAGTTGGGAGGCTGCAAAGTTGAGCGCAGCGGGATAAAACGCTCCAGGCGGGCGATGGTATCGTCCTCTGGCTTGCCTCCGTCATAGGATCCCGGCTGCAGCACCGGGTCGCCGGCAGAGGCGCGGCCGTCTTCCCCGGAGGATGAATTTGCCAGGACATGGTTGTTGGAGAGGATAAATCGCTCCCCCGTCGCCGGGTCTTTAACCGCGCATCCGAGAGTTCCCGCCGTCACCTTGTAGTGACCGATGCTCACACCCCCGGGCGCCGGGCGCCATCGATCCAGCCGGCTGCCCCCTGAAGGCGGGCCCTCTTCTTCCTCCTGCGAGAGCGGGGCGGCATTCTCCATGAGGCGAACCTCTCCAATTTCAATTACATCAACGCGCTGCCCCCGCAGGGAGCGGGGAACCATTTCCGCTCCAGCGAGCTTGTGCGGCGCTACTTTTTGGGTCACAAAAACAATGACCGCCCTTTCATCAGTTCTCCGGCCGCCCTTTTCACGGTAACCGACACCCACTCCGACAACATTGGGCTTTTTGAGCAGGTGGCGGCGATATCTTTTGCCGATTTTTATGTTATCGTTCATCAATTTCCCTCCTAAAGGGCTTTGCTAATGACAGATTATGTTAGATCGCGGTATAAGGTGCCGGGATGTAGGGTTTTATTTTCCGCAGCATTGTGGCGAACCGGCCTGTTGCATGGAAATGTGGGGCCCAAGAGGCCCCACATTATAGCGCCGCCCTTTTTTTACCTAGAATTCAACCAGGGTTTCAACGTCCCGCGAGACCACCTGGGCCTTGTTCAGCCCGCTGATTTCACCGCCGGCTGTGATAAAAATATTGCGCTGTAAAATATTTGTCATCACCGTTTCCACTTCCGCCGGCAGAAGATCTTCCCGGGCATCGGGGACTGAGAGGGTCACGTTGCGCCCTTCTTCATTGAGAAAAAGCATCTGCAGCGTCCTGGTCATTTGATCACCCCTTTCCAATATTGATGTTTTTTAGTGCCCTAAACCTCCTCCAACTCCATTTCATCGACCCGCCGGATTATTTCCAGTGCATGCTGCTGCAGGCCGACCATCTCCAGGCCGGTCTGATACAGATCTTCGTCAGAAGCGGCCGACTTCAGGTTGGCATAACTGCGGGTGCGCAGAATCGGTTTGCCATCCTGCGTAAAACCGGTCCTCAACCGCAGCTGAATCCGGGAGCCGAGCGGGATTGATGTAACTGCCATGGTTTCACCTCCCTTTTCGGTGATTCGCCCCCTTGCTTTTGGGGGACGGTGATCTGATTATAAAAACAGCGCCCGACCGGGCCAACTTCCGCCTCTGCCGCATTCACACTGCGAACAGGTAGCGCTCTACCCTTGAAGCGGCGCGGTTCGCTGCAATTTAAAGACGGTTCCCGACCGGCCGCCGGACTGTCCGCGCTTATACCACCACTGGAAGCCGATGAAATTAAACGGAATGCGATGGCAGCGGGCAAATTGGAGGTTGGAGGTCGGAAGTTGGAAGTCGGAAAAACATAATGGGAAAAACCCTCTTCTTATGGGTTCTTAACACCCTGGAGGCAAATTAAAGGGGCCGTCCCGTTAGATTTCTCGGACAGCCCCCTGAAAAGCAGGTTATTTAGTGAACGTTAGAGTGCTGTTTCAGTGCGCTCCACCTTGACGCCGCGCCGGGCCAGCTCTTTCAAGAATTCATCCGGATTTACCGCATCTTCAACTTCAGGACCGAAAACACCTTTACGCTTGATTTTACCCTGGCCCATCATGTAGGCGCCGATGCTCAGGGGAATCCCGGTCAACTTCTTCATGTGATCGACGGAGGCGTAGGTAACCTTTACCTTTTTACCGTCCAGCAGCCCGGTGATATCAACCCGCGCTCCCGAGAGGCTGCGGTTCTTATCGGAGGGGAAAACCGGCATCAATTTCTTCATCAGTTTTCCCAACCGCTGTTTCCGGGTTGGGGTAGAGGTGAGGCCCATCGCTGCCATCATCTTCGCGAGACCGTTCAGGTAATTTTCGGCCAGGCCTCCCTTCAGGGTAACTTCCCTGACCCCCTTCAGGTAGCGCGGCAGGGTTACCGGCTCGGGGTGACCGAGATGAAAAGTAGTGATCTTGCCCATAGGGGCTGGAAAATCAACGATCTCTTTGCCTGTTCCGGCCTTAACTTCGATAAATTCTCCATTCTGGAATGAGACCACGTTGCCGGTAAAAATATGAATGGTATGTAAAATAACAGCCAGCCCTTCAGAATCCCCGGCGCTGCCGGCCCAGTAGACATTGATTGCCTCCACATCTTTCAGCTCGTCGTAACCTTTCCGGGCAAATATATTCGTTATTCCCGGGGTCCAGCCCAATCCGGTCAAGATCTTCCGCCCTTTTTCCGCCGCCGTCTGATCCAGCTGCAGCGCTGCCTCGGCGGCATCATGGTCGTCGCAGATGCTGACATAATCGACCCCGGCGTCGATCGCCGCCTCGACAATCGGCCTTTCAAAACGGTAAAACGGTCCCAGGGCGCCCGCGGCCACGTCGTGGCCCCTGATCACCCCGACCAGGTCTTCGTGTGAAGTGGCGTCCACTTTCTTGACAACAACACGCTTGTCGCCGATTGCAGCGGCCAGCTTATCCGCCGCCTCTGTATTCAGGTCGGCAATGGTGACCTGCTTTACATCGGTATACTTGATTAAGTCCCGAACCGCTTCGGAGCCCATATCACCGGCACCGCCCAACACGACTACCTTCATTTAATCAACTCCTTTAATTTGATATGATCTCAAACCGGCCCGTTCGTCAGCCGTGAACAGGCCGGCCAAAATCCTGGCTGTTTCCCGGTATTCCGGCGGCGAATAATTCAGGAGGGCCTGCATGCTGAGACCGTCAATTAAAGCCAGGATGAGCCTGGCCAGCGTTTTCTGCTGGTAATGGGCCGCACTCCGGGGAAAATAGTTTTGCAGGTGGTAAGTGATTAGGTCTTGCCACTGCCGGTAACTTTCTTGAAAACTCTTCTGTAAAGTTTTATCCCTGGTCACAGCCTCTTGAAATAGATGAAAATTAATGCGATTGAGTTCATGCGATTCCCCGATAGACTGCAACACGTATTGAAAAACATCTGCCGCTCTTGCCTTTGAACCGGTATTCATGCTGTTGATTGTCGCCACAATTTTATCGGTTACTTCGCGGAAACTCTCCTCCATGACCTGGTAAAGCAGGCTTTGTTTGCGGGGATAATAATAAAAAAGAGTCCCCCTGCTGATCTCCGCCTCCCTGGCGATCGCCGCCAGCGATGTCTTCTGGATCCCCTGCCGGGCAATCAGTTCTTTGGCAACGCGGAGTATTTTTTCTTTAGTACTTTCAGTTGCATCTGATGCTATAGTGTCCGGTTTTAACAAAACCACCTCCTCTTCGTTCGGTCAACCGACCGAGATCAAGAAAAACATAACACCTTCAGAAGATTTTGTCAACCGTAACAATTCAGTTATCATGAAGATCTGGTCTTACCCAAAAAGTAAGCAGCGTAGCTGTGCCGCGGCAGGCCCGAGGTTTGCGCTACCGGATTGCATTTAACCTGGAAGATCAAAAAAACCGGCTGCGGCAGGGAAAGCTCCGGGAGGGTCTCGTAATGACCCATCCCTTTGGCCAGGATCAGGTCGGCTTCTTTCATAAGCTTCTTGAAATGAAAAGAAGCGTTGGCCAGATCGAGTCCCGGTGAGTCTGTCCCCGTGGAAACTATATTTGTGTACTGCTCTCCTATTCCACTTTGAGCCAGATCCGCAATGGTGAGATCATTTTGCACCGGTGATTCCTTCACTGCATAGTAGACCGGCGCCGCTTGCTCCAGACGGCTCACCAGGGGCAGGTCGAAAAAACATTCTCCGGCATTATCAGACAGGTAGATGATCTTTTTACCGCCCTCCGAACGGTAACTCTGCAGCAGCTCCTCCAGGGCGGCGGTGTCGTCCCGGGCAAATTCCACCGGCGCCTGAAATTGCTTTTCCAGCGTCTGCAGATCCTGAAAAAAATCGAAGCCGTTCCCCTTGGCGGCAAATTGCACCAGCTCCTGCAGCGAAGCTTGCGCGGGCGGAGCAAATCTTTCGGCGTAATGCCGTGCCAGGGCGGTCTCTTCTCTCTTTACCGCGGCGAAGGGATCATCATTGCCGCTTTTTAAACGGATGATCCGCTGCAGTTCTCCGGCCAAACTGATCGAAATACGGTCCAAAGAGAAGTTTTCTTCAAGGTAGGCCAGGGCGGATTCAAGCGCCTCATCGTGCTTTTGCGGATCCGCCGCGGCCAGCGAAGCGCAGCGGCGGGCCAGGTTTCTAAGGCAGGGATAGCATTCCGGCAGGCAGCGCATGGAAACACCCTCTTTCATTTCAGCGATAAATCACTATATCAGCATATCATAAATACAGCATTCAAAACCCGTGGATCTAAATGGCACGCAGGGTTTGAGGACCCTGCGTGCCATTTAACAGGTTCTCCGGTGTCAGGTTTAAGGAACTAACCTCCAAGGGGATTGACAAAACCGAAATTCAAATAAAAAAGATAAACCAGGACTGCCCCCAAAATAACAATTACGAGGGCGGCGTCAAAATCTATATTTCCGAAGTTGATAGTCCGGAAAAGTTTTGATCTGCCCGGACGGTAGTCGATTCGCTGTAAAAGGATAAAGGTGCGCTTGAAAAAGTTGGCCAGAACAACCTTGAAAAAATAGATGAGGCTGCTCACAGCCCTGGAAAGATATCCCCACAGTGCAATGGCAGCCCGGCCAACCATCGTTCCGGCATACTCCTGGCCCAGCCAGACGGGAAAGCTGACCTGGAAGGCGCCGCTCTTCACCCCGAGGGCGAAAAAAATAACGCCGGCAACCAGGGCCAGACCCACGGAACCGAAATCGGGCCAGGTCCAGAACTTTATTCCCGTGAGATGGGTTTCGATGCTGCCGGGATCATACCTGAACTGGGTTAGCGCCGGCAGGATGAAGCGATCCAGAATCTGGTTGGGAAACAAGCCGATTCCCACGATCGCCGCCGAGAGCATGGTCATGCCGATCTTCATCGGCAGGGGTTCCGCCGGCAGATCACCATATGAACGCTTCGCTTTGCGGAAGAAGACCAGGTAGATGAACTTGATAAAGTAGCAGGCCGTTCCGGCGCTGGCGAGGACGAAGAGCCACTCGGCAGCCTGCAAAGCAGGAAGACGGCTCTGGGTAAAGGCTCCCGCCAGGGCATGGTGAAGCAGCGTTTTGCTGGCGTAGCCATTGAAGAAGGGAATACCGACAATGCCGAGCGTACCGATCATGGCTGCGGCGGCGGTAAAGGGCATCTTCTTCCAGAGACCGCCCAGTTTATACATATCCAGCTCACCCAGTTGAAAGGCGAAGACACCGGCCGCGAGGAAGAGCAGAGACTTGAACAGGGCGTGGTTCAGGATATGGTAGGAGGCGGCGGCAAGCCCCACAGCTCCCTCGTGGCAGAGATAACCGGCCACCCCTACGCCGAGGATAATAAAGCCCATCTGGCTGATGCTGCTGCAGGCCAGCATCTTCTTCATATTGTCCTGGAACAGGGCCATGAAAGCGCCGAAGAGGGCCGTCCCGATACCGATCCAGATGAGCACGTAACCGATCGTGGAAAGGCCCTCCCAGAGGGAGGCCAGTTCGGCCGTCTTTTCTCCAGACGGGGTAAAGAACATCGCCACCGTGCGGATAATCCCGTAGGCGCCGACTTTGATCATGACTCCGGAAAGCAGGGCGCTGGCCGGCGAAGGAGCCACCGGGTGGGCGCGGGGAAGCCAGATATGCAGCGGCGCCATGCCGGCTTTGATTCCAAAGCCGACAATCAGGCATACAATCGCCGTCAGGTGGTACGGGGTAAGCTGACCTGTAAGGTTGGGCGCAATCACCAGGGTGCCCATGAAATGCTGCAGCAGGATGATCCCGGTCAAGAGGCAGAGCCCGCCGAAGACACCAAGGTACAGATAAAGGTTCCCCGCGCTGATCGCCTCGTCGCTCTGATTGTGAATTACCAGAACATACGAGGCCAGCGTCATCACTTCAAAAAAGACGAGCAGGGAGATGAAATCGCCCGCCAGGGGGACCCCGATGGTGCCGGCAAATGTAATGGCAAGAAAGACAAAGAAGCGCCCCCGGTTCTGCTCATGGTCCATGTAGCTTACCGCATAAATCGTGGCGGCAAGCCAGACAAAGGCGGTGATCAGGGCTACCATCACGCTGAAACCATCCACCCGGAAGGTCAAATTCAGCGGGGAGATCAGCAGCGCGATCTGGCAAACAATTATTTTTTTCTGCATCACAGCCGGCCACATTGTCAGGACTGCGGCCAGGGTGGCCAGGCCGCCGCAGATGGATAGTGTATGGCGCAGCCACGGAATGCGGGCGGCAGCAATCAGAAAGAGCGCTGTCGCCAGGGGAATCAATATGACCCACAGCGGCTGCCAGGAAAAGATTTCGCTCATCACTGCACCTCCTTAAAACTTAGAACAGGTAGCCGGCGATAGATTGAATAAATGGCAGGTAGAGATTCAAAGCCATTCCGAACACGATGCAGGTCAGGGACAGTCCAAGTGTAGTCCAGAGCATGCTCGGCGGAGCCTCTATACTGTGAACCGGCTCAAAATTGCCGGGCTTGAAGAAAGCATTGATCACGATGGGAAAAAAGTAAGCGGCATTCAACATGGCGCTGGCCACCAGAATAACAATTACGGCATAATGCCCCGCTTCGAGACTGCCGGCCAGGATGTACCATTTGGAGACAAAACCGTTCAGCGGCAGGATCCCGACCATACCGATACTGCAAACGGCAAAAGCCAGCATGGTCAGGGGCATTCTTCGCCCGACTCCGGCCAGTTCGCTGATCTTCTCCTTCCCGGTAACCGTGATAATGGCCCCGGCACAGAAAAAGAGGGTGATCTTGATCAGGGCATGGTTAACCAGATGCAGCAGACCGCCGGAGAGGCCCAGGGAGGTAAGTAAACCCGCCCCCAGGATGATATAGCTGAGCTGGCTGATCGTCGAATAGGCCAGCCGGCGCTTCAGCACATCCTGTCTCAGGGCGATAATTGAAGCAACCAGGATGGTAATGCTGACCAGTATGACTACAAATATGCCCAGATTCAAAGAAGAGAGCGCACCGGTTCCATAAACGGAGTACATCACTCTTAACACGCTGAAAACCCCGGATTTGACCACGGCCACCGCATGCAGCAGGGCGCTGACCGGAGTCGGCGCGACCATGGCCGCGGGGAGCCAGGCATGCAGCGGCATGATTGCCGCCTTGACCCCGAAACCGATAATGAAACATATAAATATCAGCTGCCAGAGCAGTCCCTGCTGCGCTGCAGACTGGATGATCCCGCCGGGAGCAAAGGCCAGGGTGCCCGCAAGGCTGTAGGTCATTACCAGTGCGGCGAGGACAAATGCGGCGCCGACAAAACTGTAGACGATGTAACGCAGACCCGCCGCCTGGGCCTCCTCGTTCCCCGTGTGGATTACCAGGGGGTAGGTGAATACAGTCAAGAATTCATAAAACAGGTACAGGGTAAAGAGGTTGGCAGAAAAGGCAATCCCCATGGTGGTGCCGAGTGAGAGAAGGAAATATACAAAGTAGCGGCGGCGATTCATTTCATGGGCCATGTAACCGGTAGAATAAACTACCGTAAAGACCCAGAGGATCGCTGCCAGGGCGCCGAAAAGTACCGCCAGGGGATCGGCGCGGAAAGCCAGTTCCAGACCGGGAAGAATGGTTACCAGAGATACAAAGGACATGCGGCCTTTGAGAACTTCCGCAAGCAGCATCACAACCATCGCCGCTGTAACTGCAGCAATAAACACAGCCGCGGAATTGCGCGCTTTGTCTGATCTTTCCGGAAGTAAACTGAGCAGCAGGGCGCTCCCGATCGGAAAGATCACGGCCCCGATGATCAACTGCGCACCGGTAGGCATAGTGGTTCAACCCCCTACAAAAAATAGTAACCAAATGCTATTCTTTTTGGCTTCTGCCTGCTCCCAGGGTCAGCATAATGGCCATCACCGCGGTAAAGAGAACCGTCGTTTCCAAAAGTGTGTCGTAACCGCGGTAATCGAGAATGATGTTCGTGACCATGTTCAGCCCGCCGCTCTCTCCAGGCCCTTTCCAGACATAACGCTCCCATACTTCGTTGATGGTCGGATTGTCCGGCCGGCCGTAAGGGGGCATCTCCGCTACCGCCAGCAGAAACATGAATGAAATGAAGCAGACCAAAACAATCGCGAATGCGATAAAGAGACAGTTTCGCCACCTCTTCACTGCGGCCGCCTCCCTACTTTTGTTACTACGGTGATCATGATCACGGTCATCCCGATACCGACAGCTGCCTCGGTAATGGCAATATCGGGCGCGTTCAAATGCTGCCAGATCAGAGCCATGACCAGGCTGTAGGCCCCAAAAATGATCACCACGTAAAGCAGATCTTTGAAGAAAAATATGGCCAGGGCGCTGACCAGGAGGACCATGAAGAGCAGTGCGATCAAAGCGTTCATCCTTCCTGCTCACCCCTCTCCTCGATCCTTTGTTCAGACTCTGCATAGGTATCCAGGTGAAAACTTCCCTTAACCAGGTCAATACCCCGGTTGTACGATGTTTTGGCAATCAGGTGAGTCATGACCGGGTTGATCGTGGCCACCAGGATAATGATCAGCGCCATCTTGGCAATTGAAGTCAGGTCACCGATCAGCAGGATCAATCCAAGAACGATCAGCCAGTTGCCCAGGGTGTCGCATTTGCCCAGGGCGTGCATCCGGTTGTAAACATCGGGCATCCTGATCAGGCCGATAGCGCTGACCGCGAGAAAGAAGAAACCGCCGCTCATTAACACCATCGCCAGTATTTCTTTAGCCATTGCCTTCTCCTCCCTTCAAGCCGGCCCGCTAGATCAGCTTTCCTTCGCTCAGAAGCTTCAAAACACAGACGGTCCCGATAAATGAGCCCAAAACAAGGACCAGGGCGACATCAATATAATGAGTGCTCCGGTGCAGGTAGGAATAGATCAGGATCAGCGCCACCACTTCAGAGGTAACCAGGTTTATGGAAAGAACGCGGTCAATGACCGAAGGCCCCACAAAGGCCCGGTAAAGTGCCAGTGCGGCCACGGCAACCAAACCCACAATGAGAAATTGCAAAAAGGAGTTCAGCATCTTAACTCCCTTCTCCCTCCAGTTTTTTGGCAAGGTCATAAAGATACCAGTCCAGCACCCCACGTCCGGCCGGATCGGTCACCGCGTGGACCACATGGTAATCACCGCTCAGGTCAACGGTGATCGTTCCCGGAGTGAGGGTGATGGAATTGGCATAGAGCACCCGCGTAAGATCATGCTTCAGTTCATTGCGCATGATCACCAGGCCCGGCGAGATCGGGAGCTTCGGGTTGAGCACGATCAGCGCCACCATGATATTTGCTTTCAGTATCTCCCAGGCCAGGCAGAGCAGGTAATAGAGTATCATGGAAAACTGCTTCAGCGTGAAAGAGGTCCGGCGGCCGCTTTCACCGATTTTTATCTGGGACCAGACAATGGTCACCGCCACGCTGAGAAGCGTGCCCACCATGAGATGCTGCCAGTGCAGGCTCGCCGACAGCAATAGCCAGAAGCCCATCACCAGGACAAATATGAGGAGGCCCCCGAAATAATCTTTTTGATGAACTGCCAATTTAAAGCACCTCCCAACTAGCTTAAAAAGTGCAGGACAATCATCTGCAGGTAATCGTAGGCCAGCACTCCCGCGGTCCCCAGGACAACAATGCAGGCGGCGGTAACGACAATGGGCAGCTGCATTGAGAAGGGAATCCTGTCCTTTTGAAAAGTTCTTTTTTCCGCAGACCTGTCGGCGGTAGAAAAATAGAACTGCCAGATGATCGGAAAATAGTAGGCCGCATTGAGCAGACCGCTTAGCACGATCAAAGCGATAAAATAGGGATATGAAGCTTCCATGCTGCCCACCGCCAGCAGGTACTTGGAGACAAAACCCCCTGTCAGCGGGATGCCGACCATGGAAAGTGCAGCCACGCTGAATGAAGCCGCCGTCAGCGGCATTTTGAAACCGATATCCTGCAGCCGGGTCACCTTCTTCTCCCCGGTTTGATAATGGATCGCCCCGGCGCAGAGGAAGAGGCAGGTCTTCATCAGCGCATGGACCACCAGGTGATAAAATGCGGCCACGATCGCCCAGGGGGTCCCCAGGCCGAGGCCGAGATAGATATAGCCGAGTTGGGCTACGGTTGAATAGGCCAGGCGCCGCTTCAGATCCAGCTGGACAAAGGCAAAGAAGGAGCCGAAGAGCATCGCCGAACCGCCCAATATCAGGAGCAGGTAACGGATGTTGCTCTGCTGGTAAAATTCATTGCCGAATACAATAAAGAAGAGCTTGAACAGGGCGATGATATAGACCTTCACCACCAGGCTGGAGAGCACGGCGCTTGAAGGAGAGGGCGCCGAAGAGTGGGCGTCGGGCAGCCAGAGGTGCAGGGGGAAAAGAGCCGATTTAATACCGAAGCCGACCACAAAGAGGGTCAGCATGATCCAGATCAGGTGAGGATACTGCCCGGCATTTTGGGCCAGCACCATACCGGCAAAACGCATGTTCAGATGACCGGTGATCATGTAGAGCATGCCGATAGCCAGAAGTACAAATCCCGAGCCGATGGTAGCCAGGATGAGGTATTTCAAACTGGCCTCGGTAGAGGCGCGGTCGCCCTTGCTGACCACCAGGGCACAGGCGCTGATCCCGACCACTTCAATAAAAACATACATGTTGAAAATATCGTGTGTAATCACCAATCCCAGCATCGCCGTCATGCAGAGCAGAAACTCCACGTAGTACCAACCGCGCGAATCTTCGTTGATCTCTTTCTGCAGCGCCCGGCAGCTGTAGAGAGCGATCATCAGGTAGAGACCGGTGATTAAAACGGCCATCAGCGCCGAGACAGGTTCAATGGCAATTTCAATTCCCCAGGGAGGATCCCAGTTTGCCACTGCATGATAGATCGCCTCGCCACCGCCGACAAGCTGCCCGCCGAGATAGAGAGCAAGGGCGAAAACTACGCCGCAGACGATCACCGTCAGCGGGGCACAGAGCTCTCTTTTCCAGCGGGCAAAAACCGGCATGGCGAAAGAAGGGATCAGCCCCCCCAAAATTAAAAACAGCGGCATTTTGGCCAAGAGTATACACCTACCTCATCTTCATAA
>CAZPET010000008.1:0-1645 GCA_964585625.1 uncultured Syntrophomonadaceae bacterium | reverse complement strand
AATGCGCGAACATTTTCACAATCAACGCCAGGGCAAAGGCAGACGTCGAAAAACCGACCACGATTCCAGTAAGGATCAGCCCGGAAGGCAGCGGATTGATATAAAGTTCTGCCGGCGCCGCCGGATCGAGGATCGGCGCAATACCGCCCTCGATATTTCCGAAAGCGATGTAGAACAAGAAAACGGCGCTGGTCATTATGTTCAATCCGATGACCTTTTTTAACAGGTTGGGCTGGGTGACAACGATAACGGTACCGATGCCGAAGACAACAACTGCCACCAGGTACGGGTAGTTTATGATGATTGCTTCCCAGTTCATTTTTTCTGTTCCTCCGCCATCAGATAAAAGATGCTTAATATTGTGCTGGCCACCAGCAGGCCAATTCCCAGGTTGACCACAGAGATAATCCCGACACTGAAAAGTTCGCCGGGCATTCCGGTAGGGCCGTGGCGGGTCGGCAGCAGATACTTGATTGCTTCCATGAGGCTGCCGATACCGATAAAAACTACGGCGATATCGAGCGGCAGGTAGCGCAGCCGCTCTCTCCATTTCAGGTCGAAGATCAGCAGGTAGAGCAGCACCCCCAGGCCGAGCACCACCCCGCCGGCAAAACCGCCCCCCGGAGAAAGATGACCATGCGCGATCACATAGAAACCGTACATCAAAACAAGCAACAGAACATACCGGAAAACGACCCTGGTAATGTCATCCTTCAATCCCGCAACCCTCCCGTGATAAAAAGTTATTTATGTTAGGACAATTTGTAAGAGTCTTTGTATAGATAATTCTCCTTAAACATTATGTTTCCTGCATAGGGGATAAAGTTGGAATATACAAAATACGCTGAATATATGAAGGTTGCGGGTGAATTTTTATGCGTTTCATTAGAAGAAGTGTAGGATTCCTCTAAAGATTGTTATGATGCTGCCGGTAGATAATCTGCAGGCCTTCAAGCGTTAATAGGGGGTTTACCCGGTTAATGGTCTCCGATTCCGCGGCAATCAGCGAAGCAAAACCGCCCGTGGCCACGACCAGGGGTGGACTGGAAAATTCCTTCGTCATCCGTCTAACGATACCGTCAACCTGCCCCACAAAGCCGTAAATGATCCCGGCCTGTAAACTGGCGATGGTATTCTTGCCGATAGTTTTGGGCGGCCGGATCAGCTCAACCCGGGGCAGCTTCGCTGCTTTTTCGAAAAGCGCTTCCACCGAAATACCGATTCCGGGAGCAATTGCCCCTCCCAGGTAATCACCCTTTGCGGAAATGGCGCAGAAAGTCGTTGCCGTTCCAAAATCGACAATGATCAGGGGTCCGCCGTACAAAGTAAACCCGGCCAGGGCATTGACCATCCGGTCGGCTCCCAGTTCGCGGGGGTTATCGAGAAGTATCTTCATTCCCGTCTGCATATCAGGCCTGACCACCAGCGGTTTCACTGAAAAGTATTTCTCAGCCATTCTCTCGAGTGAGTACATCAGGGGCGGGACCACGGAGGAGATGGCCACGGCAGCAATCTCCTGGGGTGAGAGCCTGCTGTGATGGAGGAGGTTTTTGATGATGATCCCGAGCTCGTCCTCGGTGCTGTTCCAGTCGGTCGCCAGGCGCCAGCAAACCCTGACCTTCCGATCATCAAACACACCGATCAT